>NZ_BAAGDP010000010.1:0-116666 GCF_054660695.1 Turicimonas sp. TL08 | reverse complement strand
GCAAATGTTGGGTTGTAGAAATGGATCTGTCCAAATTCTTTGACAGAGTCAACCACGACATTCTGATGGATAGAGTCAGCCGAGTGATAACAGATAAGCCACTCCTGAAGCTAATAAGAAGATACCTCAACGCAGGTATTATGGAGGACGGGCTTGTAAGTTCTCGGACCCAAGGGGTACCGCAAGGTTCGCCCCTCAGTCCATTGCTTTCAAATGTTATGCTCACGGAACTCGATTGGGAAATCGAATCCAGAGGACTGAGTCACGTCAGATATGCCGATGACTGCAACATATACGTTAAGTCTGAGAAAGCAGCGCAACGAGTGTTAAACAGCATCACACAATACGTGGAAGGAGAACTCAAGTTACGAGTAAATCGTGACAAGAGCGGAACCTTTCGTCCCAAGGACTCAACATTTCTCGGCTACACGTTTTCCAAAGCAGACAGTAAACGTATTGTCGTGGCGGAAAAGTCGGTGAAGAGACTATGGACGAAACTCCACAAGATGTTTAACTCAGCACGCGGAACTTCCTTAAAGAAGACGATAGAAAGAATAACTCCCGTCCTCAGGGGTTGGAGGAACTACTATCGGCTCGATACCAGAAAGAAATACTGGAGTGAAATGGACGAAAGAATTCGCCACCATCTCCGTAAACTTATCTGGATTGCATGGAAGAGACCGAAAACTAGGGCACGGAACCTGATCAAATTAGGTCTGGATCCCGAGACCGCCTGGAAGAGTTCGATGAATGGCAGAGGTGCATGGTGGAATTCGGGCCAGGCTCACATGAACCTGACCATCAAGAACCGCCGTTTTGCCAGATTAGGGTTGTATTCTCTCCGCTTTATGGCGATTTGTTAGTGAAGCGCCCACTACGGAACCGTACGGTGGGTGCTGTGAGAGGGGGACGGGGCAACCCAACCCTCTACTCGATGTGTCCATCAAAAGGATCTTAATTCCAGTCCCACAATGTGTGGGCATAAGAGGCCGCCACAATACCGGCGGTTTCAGTTCTGAAAACGAATCGGCCTAGCTGTTTCGGCTCAAATCCTTTCTCCGTCAGAAGCTGGATCTCTCGTTGGGAAAGACCGCCTTCAGGTCCGATTGCAAAAGAAACTGACTCTATTTTTTCTTCTGCTTTCTCTGAAAGAGTTGCTTGAGGCATCATGATGAAATTTTTCTGGATTCCTTCAGGATTGAAATCTTGGAGGGAGGAAAGCCAGGAAACTTTAAGCAAAGCACTTCTTTTGCATTGTTTGCACGCTGAGACGACTATTTTGTTCCAGCGTTCCATTCTTTTAAGAAGTTTGTCTCCAATTAACTTTACTTCCGAGCGATCGGCCGGAAAAACGATAAGTTCCGTTACTCCGAGTTCGCAGGCTTTTTCGACAATCCAGTCCATTTTTTCATTAGAGACTAAGGACTGAAGAAGGACGATTTTTAGAGAGTTTTCCTGCGTGTAAGCAGTTTCTAAAATCTTTACGGATGCGAAGTCTTTAGCAAAGTGGATTGTGCCTTTTGCTGAATTTCCGTTGCCGTCAAAAAGTTCGGCC
This sequence comes from Turicimonas sp. TL08, assembly GCF_054660695.1. Lineage (NCBI taxonomy): Bacteria > Pseudomonadati > Pseudomonadota > Betaproteobacteria > Burkholderiales > Sutterellaceae > Turicimonas > Turicimonas sp. TL08. Next base: position 115,111 of record NZ_BAAGDP010000010.1, on the reverse strand, counting down.
TCATCATCTTCGCGCATGCGCAAAACTCTCATTGCGTGGTGTACGGCCTCCGGAGGCAAAACAACTTCTTCGCCGACTTTATAAGCGGTGTCGGGAACATAAAATCTCGGCATATATTTACGAACTTCTCTTGTGGAATTAAGTAAGAATAATACTGTTTGTCGTCTCTTTGCCTCAAGAGCTTTACTTTGAAATATTTTGAACTAAGTTCAGTATGTTATATGCGTACTCATCTTGGTAAAATGGCAGAGTCTTGAACTTCCTGCCCTATGGCAGGTTTTTAAATATATTTATCTTTCTATCATGACATCATCAGTCTCCGCTAAGACTATGGCTAATGCTTTACGTGCATTAGCCATGGACGCAGTACAGAAGGCAAAGTCTGGCCACCCGGGAATGCCGATGGGAATGGCAGATATCGCAGTTGCCCTCTGGAAAAATCATCTTCGTCACAACCCAAATAATCCGAAATGGATCGGCCGAGATCGTTTCTTGTTAAGCAACGGTCACGGTTCCATGCTTCAGTACGGGCTTCTTCATCTTTCTGGCTACGATTTGAGCCTTGATGACCTCAAGAATTTCCGTCAGCTGCACAGCAAAACCCCGGGACATCCGGAAGTTGGTGTAACTCCAGGTGTAGAGACTTCTACAGGACCACTGGGACAAGGAATTGCAAACGCTGTCGGTTTTGCTTTAGCAGAAAAAATGCTGGCTGCCGAATTTAATCGTCCTGGTTTTGACGTCATCGACAACTACACTTACGCATTCCTCGGAGACGGATGCTTGATGGAAGGAATTTCCCATGAAGTATGCTCTTTGGCCGGCGTTTGGAAGCTCAATAAACTTATCGCTCTTTATGATGATAACGGTATTTCTATCGACGGAAAGGTTGAATACTGGTTCGCTGATGATACCCGCAAACGTTTTGAATCCTATGGCTGGAATGTAATCGGCCCGATCGACGGTCATGACGCCGAAGCGGTTTCCGAAGCAATTGCTCAGGCTAAGAAGTCCGACAAACCGACTTTGATTGACTGCCGAACCATCATTGGCTTCGGCTCTCCCAATAGACAAGGCACCAGCAAAGCCCACGGAGAAGCACTCGGGGATGAAGAGATTGCAGTAACCAGAAAAGCCATCGGCTGGGAATACGGTCCTTTTGAAATTCCTGCAGAAGTTTATGAAGCTTGGGATTCCAGAGCTAAAGGCGACATGGAAGAAGCCGCATGGAATAACCTTTATGCAAAATACAAGGAAGCTTATCCGGAACTTGCCGCTGAGTTAGAACGTAGAATGGCCGGCGAACTTCCTGCTGATTGGGATGACGTTGCTTTCAATGCTATCTTGAAGGCGGTTGAAGAAGAAAAAACGGTCGCCAGCAGAAAAGCTAGCCAGATGGCTTTGAATGAGTTGGCACCGCACTTGCCTGAGTTAGTCGGCGGTTCTGCTGACCTTACCGGTTCCAATTTAACCAACTGGAACGGTGTACAGGCCTTAAGAGCAGACAACATGCTTGGCCGTCACATCAACTACGGCGTGCGTGAATTTGGTATGGGCGCCATCATGAATGGTATTGCTCTTTACGGCGGATTCATTCCATACGGCGCAACTTTCCTGACATTCTCGGACTATGAGAAGAATGCCATGAGAATGGCAGCTTTGATGAAGCTCAGAACAATTTTCGTCTATACCCACGACTCTATCGGTTTAGGCGAAGACGGCCCGACTCATCAGCCGATTGAACACTTGGCCAGCTTGAGATTGATCCCGAACATGGATGTTTGGAGACCGGCCGATACGGTTGAAACCGTTATTGCTTGGGAGAGCGCTATCGAAAGAAAGGACGGCCCGACATCTTTGATTTTCTCCCGTCAGAACCTTCCTTTCATGGTTAGAGAAGAAACTAACGCAGATGACATCGCAAAGGGCGCCTACATTTTGGAAGAAGCTCCTGCAGGCAAAGAACAGACCGAGGTTGTTCTTTTGGCTACAGGCAGCGAAGTAGCACTTGCCGCCGAAGTCAGAAAGATTTTGACTGCTGAAAATATCCAGGCTCGTTTGGTTTCCATACCTTCCACAACCGTATTTGATCGCCAAGATGAAGCCTATAAGACTGACGTTTTGGGCAACGGCTTGCCAATCGTGGCTATCGAAGCTGCTTCCACAGGACTTTGGTGGAAATACGTCAAAGGCAACGGCACTGTAATCGGACTCGATCAATTCGGAGAGTCCGCACCTGCCAAGGATCTGTTTAAACTTTATGGATTCACTGTTGAAAATATCGTGAATACTGTTAAAACCACACTTAACAAGGGGAAATAATAGATGACTATCAGAGTAGCAATTACCGGCTATGGCCGTATCGGCCGTATGGTTCTTCGTGCTTTCTATGAAGAAAAGAAATGGCCTGACATGAAAATTGTCGCTATCAACGATACAGCCAAACCTGAAGCCACAGTCCATCTTACTAAGTTCGATACAGCTCATGGTAGATTCAACGGCGATGTAGCCTGGGACGACGGCTATCTCGTTGTTAACGGCGACCGCATCAAGATGGTTTCCGAACGTGATCCGCGTAAGCTCCCTTGGAAAGATTTGGATATTGATATCGTTTTAGAGTGCACAGGCGCTTTCCGCGATAAAGAAAGCTGCATGGCTCATATCGAAGCCGGAGCAAAGAAAGTATTGATCGCCTGTCCCGGCAAAAATGTTGATGCCACCATCGTTTACGGTGTTAACCAAGACGTATTGAAAGCCAGCGACGTTGTTGTTTCCAATGCTTCCTGCACAACAAACTGCTTGGCTCCGTTTGTTAAGCCTTTGATGGAAAAAATCGGTATCGAAGACGGCATGATGACAACCGTTCATGCCTTCACAAATGACCAGGTTTTGACAGACGTTAAGCACAAAGACTTGAGAAGAGCCAGAGCTGCCGGCCATAACATCATCCCGACTAAGACAGGCGCTGCTAAGGCAGTCGGTGAAGTTATTCCCGAAATGAAAGGCAAGCTTGACGGTTACGCAATGCGTGTTCCGACAATCAACGTCTCCGTCTGCGATTTAACTTTCAACGCAACTCGTCCGACAACTGTAGAAGAAGTTAACAAGATTCTTAAAGAAGCTTCTGAATCTAAAGAACTCAAAGGAATTTTGGGCTACAACGAAATGCCTCTAGTTTCTTCTGATTTCAACCATTCTCCGTATTCTTCTATTTTCGATGCCACCTTAACTAAGGTTATCGACGGAACTCTCGTGAAAGCCGTTGCTTGGTATGACAACGAATGGGGTTTCTCCAACCGCATGCTCGACACAGCAACCGCTATGTATAACGCCAAGTAATTAGTTCGATTTGGAGCCCGAAGAAATCTTCGGGTTTCCTTTTTACAGGATTAGAAATGAAAGTTAAGACATTAGAGTCATTAGCCAAAAACGGCGAACTTAAGGGTAAGCGAGTCTTCATCCGTGCTGACTTAAACGTGCCTCGCGGTCCGACAGGCAGAATTTCCGACGACCACCGCATTCGTGAGTCTCTTCCTGCTATCAATATGGCTTTGGAAGGCGGCGCTGCCGTTATGGTCTGCTCTCACCTAGGCCGTCCTAAAGAAGGCGAACTTACTGAGAACGACAGCTTAAAGGGCGTAGCTGATTACCTTGGCAAGCTTCTCGGCAAAGAAGTTAAGTTTGCTACAAACTGGGTTGACGGTGTTGATGTTGAACCCGGTGAAGTCGTTGTTCTTGAAAACTGCCGCGGAAACGTCGGTGAAAAGAAAAATGACGAAGAACTGTCCAAGAAAATGGCTGCTCTCTGCGACATTTATGTCAATGACGCCTTCGGTACTTCCCATCGTGCTCAAGCTACTACAGAAGGTATGGCTAAGTACGCCAAAGTTGCCTGCGCCGGTCCTCTTCTGGCTAAAGAAATTGATGCTTTGACTGCTGCCGTCGGAGGCGCCGAACATCCGCTTGTTGCTGTTGTCGGCGGATCTAAAGTCTCTACTAAACTTACCATCTTGATTCACTTAGCTCCGTTGGTTGACACCTTAATTGTCGGCGGCGGCATTGCTAACACATTCTTGCTTGCTCAAGGCAAGAAGATCGGCAAGTCTTTGGCTGAACCGGAACTTGTTGATGAATGCAAGAAGGTTATGGAAGTGATGAAAACTAAGGAAGGAAAGCTTCCGTTCCCGCTCCCCGTTGACGTTGTTGTTGCCCGCCATATCGGTTACGACGCCGGTTTCAGAATCTGTGATGTTGACGATATTCAAGACGACGAAATGATTCTTGACGTTGGTCCTAAGACAAGCATGATGCTTCGCGGCGTGATGGATGGCGCAAAGACTATCATTTGGAACGGTCCTCTCGGAGTATTCGAAATGGATAACTTCAAGGAAGGAACACATGACTTAGCCCGTACAATTGCGAAAGCAACTAAGGCCGGTGCGTTCAGTATTGTTGGCGGCGGCGATACCATTGCTGCGGCAAAGGCCTTCGATGTAGCAGATAAAGTCTCCTACATTTCCACAGGCGGCGGCGCTTTCCTGGAATTCTTGGAAGGCAAGACACTTCCTGCCGTTGCAGCTCTCGAAGCAAGATTTGAAAAATAATTTTTGCTGAAAGCTCATGATGAACAAAAAGCCGGGGGAAACCCGGCTTTTTGCAAAAAGTATTTTGAAAAAGAAAAAAACGCGAATTTTTTAATAAACTAATTTTCGTTGAAACGAAATTAAGTTCAAAAACAAATGTCTTATATCAATAACACAGCCGGCTATGAAGCGTTTACCAACGCCGCTGCTGCTATTGATTTTTCTCTGCGAATGTGCCGAATGTGCTAACCCAATTTCCTTAAAGGATTTGGGCGTCTTTATATTTTTCTATCGAAAATTTTATAAAGAATAAATATATTTTTTAAATATATTTAATTAGCAAAAGATCATGAATTCGGCAATAACAAGCATAAAAGTATCTACAACTCACACAAAATTTCTCTGTACCTCCTCAGAGTTCGAGGAGTTATTGTTGAAATCAGTTTCCCATCAAATTCGCGTGTCCGCCGAGTTTTACGACACGCTAGACATCTCCATTTTTAATTTCTTATTACTTTCAAAGGAATCATCATGTTAAAAAGACAAACCTTAAAGTTGCTGTCCTCTCTGGTCATTGTCTCCGCCTTGGCTTTGACGGGATGCCAGGATAAGAAACCTTCTGAGCTGAGGGTAGGTGCTACTGCGGGCCCGCACGCTGCAAATGTGCAGAAAGCTGCTGAAGTTGCAAAGAAAGACGGCCTAAACGTGAAGGTAGTTGAGTTCACCGATTACATCACGCCGAATAAGAGCCTGGCTGAAGGAGCTCTGGACGTGGTTGTCTATCAGCATGAACCTTTCTTGAATAACTTTAACAAACAGCAAGGTACCGACCTTAAGAATATTGGCAAAGCAGTGGTACAGCCGATGGGCTTTTACTCTAACAAGATTAAAAGCCTGGAGACAGTTCCTGCAGGCGCAACGGTCGCCATCCCAAATGATCCGACCAATGAGGGCCGAGCACTGATCCTTCTTGAACAGGCCGGTCTCATTAAGCTGAAAGCCGGTGCCGGTGGTACCGCTACTGTCCATGAGATTATTGAAAATCCGAAGAAATTGAAATTTAAAGAACTCGAGGCTGCACAGTTGCCAAGAAGTTTAGAGGATGTTGATTTTGCTTGCATTCCGATGAACTATGCAATCAGCGGTTCTTTATCTCCTCAGAAACAAGGTTTTTACTTTGAGTCCAAGGATGCTCCGTACGCTTTGATTGTCATCGCCTCTCGCGCTAATAATGCAAACGATGAGCAAGTTAAGAAATTTGTGAAGGCCTTCCAATCTCCGGAAGTGGCTAAGTTTATTAAGGAGGAGTTCAAGGGTGCCGTAGTACCCGCTTGGGAATAAAAGAAGAAATTTTTTGAGTTAAAAGAGCTCATCAACAAGAGGCTGAGTTTGATGAGCTCAAAAGAAAAGCTGTTTTCCGGGAGCGGAGGACAGCTGAATGCTATTCGGGGTCCGATTAGTTAACTTGTTTTGGTACCGAAGTATTTTTTCCACAATTGGATGCACATGGCAATCGTGAATGGTCCGAGTGCAGCCAAGATACCGACAATTAAAATCAGAGAAAGATTGTTTTTGATAAACGGGATATTGCCGAAAAGATATCCTGCTCCAACGATAGAGCCTACCCAGAAGAGGGCCCCGAAACCGCTGTAAAGTTCAAATTTAACGGTGTTCATTTGAGCTGCCCCCGCAACTAACGGAGCAAAGGAACGAACAATCGGAACGAAACGGGCAAGAACAATTGTTTTACCGCCATGCTTTTCATAGAAGGAATGTGTCTTTTGAAGAGCAGATTGATCAATCCATCCAATCGAGCCGTCGTAGATTTTTTTACCCAGCCACGATCCGATGTAAAAGTTGGTTGTGTTTCCGACAATGGCACCGGCTGTAATAATCAGAATGAGAGCAATCGGGTTCATGACTCCGGTTGCCGCGGCCGCCCCCGAAATAAAAAGGAGAGAATCACCGGGCAAAAATGCGCAAATGACAATGCCTGTTTCTGCAAAGAAGATAAGGAAGAGAACTATGTAAATCCAGATCCCGTAGGCCTCGGCAACATGAAGAATAAATTGATCGGCGTTTCTAAAAAGCTCAATCGCTAGGTTAAGGAATTCCATCAAAAACTTTCTCAGTGATTCACATGACCACGTAATTCTAGACGAAAAAGGATTTTTTCACTAAGCAGGATAAGTACTAGAGCAGGTTGAAGAGAAATAGACTCAAAGCCGAAAAATTCTCTCTGTTTTCAAGAAGATGGCAAAACAGAAAAAACTTTCGGATATACAATACCGGAATGATCGAAACTGAAAAAAGAAGAGCTTTTCGGGAGATTCGTGAGCTTCCCGATCAGCTTATTAGTCAAATAGCAGCCGGAGAGGTCATTGAAAGACCTGCCTCCGTAGTAAAAGAACTTTTGGAAAACGCCATTGATGCGGGGTCTACTCATATCGAAATTAGATTGGACGGCGGCGGCATCAAACGAATATTGATCCAGGACAACGGCTGCGGGATTCCGAAAGAGTCCCTTTCGCTTGCTTTAAAACGTCACGCCACCAGTAAGGTTAGAAATTTAGATGAACTCGAATCTATTTCGAGTTTAGGATTTCGAGGCGAGGCCTTAGCATCGATTGCCAGCGTAGCTGATCTTCACCTTTCCTCTAAAGTGGAAGGGGCGGACGGCTTTTCTATTTTTAAAGAAGAAATTACGCCTGCGGCTTTGAAGAAGGGAACACGTATCGAGGTCACGGATCTTTTCTATAAAACACCGGCCCGCAGAAAATTCTTAAAAGGAGAACCAACTGAACAGGCACATTGCCTGACTTGTATCAAGCGCATCGCCTTGGCTAACCCGGAGATAGATTTTTCAGTTTTTGCAAATGGCAAAGGCGTGTTGTCTCTGCCTCCTTCAACTTTGGAGGCCAGGTTAGAGCGCATGATGCCTAAAGAATTTTTAGAGGCTCATCGCACTGTCAGTGCCGAAACTCCCTCAGTCAAATTGTACGGTTGGGTTTGTTTGCCGACAGCCGCTAAAACCCGTACGGACTGCCAGTACTTCTATGTTAACGGACGCTTTGTTAAGGACAAGGTGCTTACTCATGCTCTCCGACAAGCCTATGCAGATGTTTTGCACGGTTCTTCTCAGCCCCTGTACTGTCTGTTTTTAGAGATTGACCCGCTGAAGGTAGATGTTAATGTTCATCCGACAAAAAATGAGGTTAGATTTCGAGACTCATCTGCTATTCATCAGTTCGTATTTCATGCAGTCGAAAGCGCAATATCGCAGTCGGTTCTTGCGGATCCATTGACGGGTGAACTCACGGAAAGGGAAAGCTTTAGTGGACTTCAGGAGGATGAGCCAAAACGGACTGCTTACGGAAGTGCCGGAGAAAACAGTTTTCCGCCGAGAAAAGAATACACATTGCGCGGAGATGACGGCTACCAGCATTACTTAGATTTTTACGGAAAGAATGAGAGTTCTGCTGTGTGTGCTCAGTCAAGCTTTCCTAAGACTATTTATTCTATGAAGGCAGACGAGGCAGCAGAAGATCTTTCAGGCGGCACATCGTCTCACTTCGCTGAAGAAGTAAAGGCAGAAAGTGAGGTCTACCAACCTTTGGGGAGGGCAGTAGGACAGATAGCCGGTACTTTCATCATTGCGGAAAATGATAAAGGCATGGTCATTGTCGACATGCACGCAGCTCATGAAAGAATCGTATATGAGCGCCTGAAGAAAAGTTTCGACAGACGAGAGATAGTAACTCAACAATTCCTAATCCCCTATGTTTTCAGCGTTACCGAAGAGCAGATGGCAGTGTTTGAAGAGTGTAGGGACCAAATCGCCGAGTTGGGGCTGGATTTATCAGCTGTTGGTCCGACACAGCTTAGTTTGCGAGGAGCTCCGGTCATGCTCGACTCCAAAATCGGCAAAGAGGGCGAAGACTTAGTTCGTGATGTTCTCGAAGACATGCGAAAGTATGGGAAGTCGTCCGTTCTTGCGGAAAAACGAAATGAGGTCTTAGCAACGATTGCGTGCCACTCTGCAATTCGCGTAAACCGGCTCTTGACTCTCTCTGAAATGGATGCCGTTTTAAGAGATATGGAAAAAACTGATCGTGCTGACGAATGCAATCATGGGCGTCCAACCTGGGTTCAAATTTCACATCGAGAACTCGACGGCTTCTTTATGCGGGGAAAATAATTGACGACTCAAATACTGAAAGATGCTGATGCGGTGATGCTTCTCGGGCCGACAGCCAGCGGAAAGACTGCACTTGCGTTAAAGGCAGCCAAGATAGTGCCTTGCGAAATTATTTCTATTGACTCGGCACTGGTCTATAAAAAAATGAATATTGGAACCGCAAAGCCCACAAAAGAAGAGCTGGAACAAGTTCCTCATCACCTCATCGATATTATTGAGCCTACGGAGGCATACTCGACTGCAAGTTTTGTTTCCGACTGCGAAAGACTGGTAAAAGAAATAAGAGCCAGAGGACGTCTGCCGATAATAGTGGGCGGAACAATGCTCTACGCTAAAGCACTGAGGGAAGGTTTGTCGGAATTACCGACGAGCACACCGGAAGTAAGGGAGAAGATTGCTAATCTGCTCAAAGAAAAAGGCCTTCCTTTCCTATATGAGGAGCTTAAAAAAGTCGATCCGGACTCAGCCCAGCGCTTATCTCCAAACGATACACAAAGAATTTCGAGGGCCATAGAGGTCTATGAGTTATCCGGGCGTCCGTTGACTTCTTTTTTTGGAGAAGTAAAAGGAACGGAGTTAAATATCCCGACCTTCGCTCTCTTTCCTGAAGACAGAAAAGAACTTCATCAAAGAATAGCGCTTCGCTTTGAACAGATGTTGGAAAACGGGTTTCTTGATGAGGTTAGAAGCTTGAAAGAAATACCGGGCCTAACAAAAGATCATTCCAGCATACGCTGCGTCGGCTACCGTCAAGCGTGGGATTATCTTGACGGACTGACAAGCTTCGATGAATTTAAAGAAGCCGGGATCGCGGCTACCCGTCAGTTAGCTAAACGCCAAATCACCTGGCTAAGGTCAATGAAAGACGTAACTTTGCTAAATGGTACTTCACAGGAAAACGAAAATACTTTCTTAGAAGCGTGCCGTCTTGCTGCTAGTTAATGGCTTTTCGATTGCAGAGAATTAACCAGGCTGCGTAGGGAAGGAGAATAAGTCCGGAAGCGGCAATAACGAAAGCGTACCCGCAAACTCCGGCACCCCAAGCAGCAATTAGCGGACCAAGCGCCATTCCAACGTGTCCGGTCAAGAAATTGAATCCGTAAATCTGTCCTTTTTCTTCCGGAGGGCAGACTTGGGACAGAATAGCATTAACGGTAGGAATTAAACCTGCAACTGCAAAACCGCCTAAGAATCTCCAGAAGGTCAAGCCTTCTACGCTGTCCGGAACCACCTGAAGAGCAATAACTGCAGCAGAAAGCACAAGACAGATGAGGAGAACTTTCATAAAACCGAACTTCTGGCCGGCGGCTCCTAATAAAGGAGAAGCAATCATGACGGAGATTCCGCTGATCGAAAAAACGGTTCCGGCCACGAGTGTAATGTTATCCATGCTTCCTTGAAGTTCAGCGATATAGAGCGGGAAAATCGGCTGAAGAGAAAACAACGCCGCATAAATGACAGCCGAGCCTATCAGCATCTGCATGATGGCAGGAGACTTAAGCACGGAAAAATCAAAAAATGGCTTTTTCTCTTTGATGGGTTCGTGTTTTCCTTCTTTACAGTAAAAGAAAATTAAAACAGTAATAATGGCTAATGCCACTCCGGCAATATAAAAAGAATTCCGCATGCCGAATTGAGTGGAAAGAACGCCCCCGATGAATGGACCTCCGATTCCTCCGATTGTCATTCCTCCTTGAAGCAAGCCCATACTCAATCCGATTTTATTGTTCGGCATTGTGGTGGCCACAAGAGCAAGAAGTGCAGGATAGAGACCGGCGGACAGACCTTGAAAAACTCTCGCAGCAAACAGTCCTTCGACAGTGCTGACGAGGCCGCAAAGCGTATAACTTATAGCCAAACAAACGGACGCCCGCAAAGCCATTAATTTACGGCTTTTTCTGTCTGCAATAACTCCCCAGACCGGACCTAACAGTCCGCTGATAAAGAAGGTGACGGAAAAGACCGCTCCGGACCAAAGATTGACATCATCCGGAGCAACCTTAAGGTCTTGAACAAGATAGAGAGGCAAAAACGGTGTGACCATCGTAAAAGATAGTTCCATCAAGAAACCCGATGCCGTTAAGACAATAAGCGGGATTATCCAGCCGTTTTTGTTCATACAGATTGTTTAGAGAAGAGGTGTTTATTGTTCTTATCGGAGAAAAGGACTGAGCCAGGTGCCTCAGCCCTTTTTAGCTTTAGTACATGAATTGATAGTTAACCATCAAGTCTTGTCTGAAGCTGCCGTGCGGAGCCGCACCTGCACCGTAGGTCAACCCGAATGCATGCTGACCTTTAGTAGTCTCAATTCCGAATTTGCCTCGGAAAGAAATAGAGTCTGCAAATCTTGAGCTGTAGAAATCATCTTCAACACTAACATTTACTTTTCTCTTACCGGCAGTAGGAATGACAGCCAAATCTAACATCGTTCTGGTTCTCCAGCCGCCACCGCAAGTAAATTCATAGCCTGCATTCACGCCAACCGGGAATTGCCAAATGTTTTGATCTCCGAGGTGGACAGTGTCTCCCTCAACGTCTGTGTAATTGTCGTTTTTGAGATGAGTGAAGCGGACGCTATAGTAAGGAACCCAGCTAATGCCCCCGGCAACGAAGCTGGTTTCAAAGCGGATGCCGGCGTTAATGGCGGATCCTTTGACATGGCTGAAATCAGGTTTATCTTTGCTATAGAGGTAGCCCAGGTTTGCAATGACGTTTACTCTTTGTCCTTTCCAAGTGGAGTAAAGGTTAACGCCTCCCCAGTGAGAATCTAATTTTTCCTCATCCTCTCCGGTACGTTTTAGCTTGCCTGCTCCGCCATTAATTGAAAGGCCGAGGCGGAAGCTGTCAGCAATGACATGGTCGTAACCGAGAACAAGCCCGGCACCTTTATTTCTCATGTCTTCGTGGCTGATTCGATGGGTATAACCAAAGCCTTCTAACCAAGGATCTCCTTGCTTGTATTGAACATTCCAGCCGTTGAACAGAGGGCCGGACATGGATAAACGAGATTCAATGATATCTTGGTTGATGTTGCTTACGTCATAGCGGTTAGCGGTTGTCACCAAGGCCATGGACGGCGCAGAAACAGCTAATAAGAGTAAAGCGGAAAGTTGTGAAAGTTTCATGATTCTTTAATTAAGTTGTAGTCATTCTCTGTCTAACTACTGACAGATGGGACGTTGGTTATGGCTAATAAGACTAAGTATACAAGCAAGGTCAAAGCCAAACAAACGTCAAATCTTGGCTTGGACTGGCCACGAAAAGAAAACGACCGCTTATGCGGCCGCTTTCTTGAGCAGAAGAATTAAACGTTTAACACGTTGCCTTCCAAGTCTTCTCGCGAACCTTGTTCGAGTTTTCTTCTTTCTCTATCACGGATTTCTTCGGCTCTGCCTCCGGTCCAATAAGTGGCATTTTTAATACCTAAAGCTTCCGGATGGAAAACAGGGTCTAAACCAATTGACTTTTGTTTTTCGTAATCCTTGAGACTGACAAAGGCTTGTTTGTGCATAAGAAGAATAGCAATGACGTTAAGCCAAGCCATTAAACCTACACCGATATCGCCGATTGCCCATGCCAGTTCTGCAGTTTTGATGGCGCCGAAAACCGTAGCGCACAAGAATAAGAACTTAAGAAGGAAGTAAAGGGTCGGCATCTTGAGCTTTCTATTCAAGTATGCAACGTTTGTTTCTGCGATATAGAAGTAAGCCAGGATTGTAGTGAAGGCAAAGAAGAACAAAGCGACAGCAACGAAAGCTTGACCAAAGCCCGGCATTAAGCTTTCGACGGCAGCTTGAGTGTAGGCCGGTCCGGTCGCTACGTTTTTTAAACCCTCGAAAATATGATTATTGTCCGGGCCGACGACGTTGTAGCTTCCGGTAATCAAAATCATGAAAGCGGTTGCAGAGCAGACAAGCAATGTATCTACGTAAACAGAGAAGGCCTGAACTAAACCTTGTTTAACCGGGTGACTGACGGAGGCTGCACTAGATGCGTGAGGACCTGTGCCCTGACCGGCTTCATTGGAATAGATGCCGCGCTTGACACCCCAGGAGACGGCCATACCGAGGATGGCACCGAAACCTGCATCCATGCCGAAAGCACTGCTGACGATAAGCTTCAGGATGTCTGCAAGCATATCCACATGCATGAAGACAATAACTAAAGCCACAATCACATAGGCTTGAGCCATGAAAGGAACAACCAGGGCAGTGAAGGCGGCAATGCGTTTTACACCGCCGAAGATAATGAAGCTAAGGAGTGCTGCAACGACAGCAGCGGAAATTGCCGGAGTAATGCCGAAAGCGTTTTCCATACTGACGGCAATTGCGTTGGATTGAACGCCGGGAAGAAAAAGGCCGCAGGCGAAGATGGTGACGATAGCAAATAACCAAGCAAACCACTTAACGCCGAGACCGCGTTCGATATAGAAGGCGGGACCACCACGGTATTCACCGTTAATTTTTTCCTTGTAGATTTGGCCGAGGGTGGATTCTACAAAGGCGGAGCTAGCGCCTAAGAAGGCAACCATCCACATCCAGAAAACGGCGCCCGGACCTCCGAAGGTAATTGCCGTAGCAACACCGGCAATGTTGCCGGTACCTACACGGCCTGCAAGTGTCATGGACAGAGCTTGGAAAGAAGAGACGCCTGTGACGGTGTCTTTAGGCTGAAACAAGAGCTGCCACATATGCTTTAAGTGGCGAAGCTGCAGGAAGCCGCCTTTTAAGGACAAGAACAACCCTGCACCCAAACATAAATACACCAAAGCCGGGGACCAAACCCAGGCATTTACGGTGTTGACAATCGATTCCATTTTTTCCCCTTTGCAAGGTTGTTAAACCATGACATAAAAATTACAACAAATAAAAAGGGCATGTCACAAATTGAAATACTTTTTTTGTTGCAAAAAGGAAAGTACTGAGGCTGACGAGTTTCCAAGAAAAAGAGCGAGGACAAAGCCTCGCTCGGTAATCAGTTAGGACCGGTTTATTTAACTACGCAACCCGGAGCTCCTTCAGGACGAGCCTCGATTTCACCGATACGGTACACGGTTTCACCGGCCTCGCGGAAAAGCTTCATAGCTTCTTCGGCCTTGTCGGCTGCAACAATTACGGCCATACCGATACCGTTATTGAATACTCGGTACATTTCATGATCTTCGATATTGCCTTTTTCTTGAAGCCAATTGAAGATTTCCGGGCGCGGCCAAGAACCGGCTTTGATAACTGCCTGTGTATTGTCCGGAAGAATTCTGGGAACGTTTTCCAACAAACCGCCGCCGGTGATATGGGCCATTCCTTTAATTTCCACTTTTTCCATAACGGAAAGAACCGGTTTGACATAAATTCTTGTCGGTTCCATGACGGCATCGGCAAGAGTCTTATCTCCGATTTTTTCTTCCCAAGAAGCACCGCTGACTTCAATGACTTTACGGATAAGAGAGAAACCGTTGGAGTGAGGGCCGCTGGAAGTTAAACCAAGAACCACGTCGCCCGGAACAATAGATTTTCCGTCAATGATATTTGCTTTATCGACTACGCCGACAGCAAAACCAGCCAAGTCATATTCGCCTTCCGGATACATTCCCGGCATTTCCGCTGTTTCACCGCCGATTAAAGCACAACCGGCAAGTTCACAGCCGCGGGCAACACCGCCGACTACTTTTTCTGCTACGTCGACATCGAGGTGACCGCAGGCAAAGTAGTCAAGGAAGAATAAAGATTTGGCACCCTGAACGAGGATGTCATTGACGCTCATGCCGACCAAATCCTGACCGACAGAGTCATGTTTATTGAGAAGGAAGGCAAGCTTAAGCTTTGTACCGACGCCGTCTGTGCCGGTTACAAGGACGGGTTCCTTGTAATCCTTTGAGACTTCAAACATAGCGCCGAATCCGCCGATAGAGCCGAGTACTCCGGGGATTAAAGTCTTCTTGGCTAAAGGTTTGATTCTTTCAACCAGTTCGTCTCCGGCATCAATAGAAACACCGGAGTCTGCATAAGATAATGGTTTTGTCATCGGAATTGAGAAAAAAGCTAAAAAGATTAAGCAATTCTAGCAAGCTATCCGAGGAAAAGTAACTTTTCCTCGGATAGCCCCGATTCCGAATGCATGGATTCTTTTCAGTCTTTCAAGTAAGTGAGGTTCTTTACAGACTCATCGACTTTGTAAGTCAAAAAATTACTGTCAGAGGCTAAAAAGATCATGGTGGCTGGAGTAGAGCCGAAATTTCTTCTCAATAAAGAGAAGAACCCACGCGAGAATTTCGGTTCCTCAGCATTTCTCTTCCGCAGCTCTTTGCTGAGCTTGCTCCATCTGCAAGATTCAAACATAGGTGCCTCCTAAAGTAATAGTCAAAAAGCCGACCTCTCCAGAGGCGGAGGAGAAGTTTATCTAGGTAGAAACTCTTAGTCAAATGCCTTGAACGTCAATAATTCTCGAAATGAGAACTGAGTAGCAAGAAATAGTGTGAGGCAAGAGCGGCCGTCGGAGGATCTGCGTCAAATTGTGAGACTTCTTTGAACGGCTGTTCAAAGAAGTGGAGAAGCGAATAAATTGCGACAACTCGAAACTACGAGAAAGGTAAGGATTCAAACAACTCGGCGGCATTCCTTTGAGCCTGCTCGATAATTCTTCTTCCTTTGACCACTCGGTCCAAAGCAGAGTCCGCTTCGGATTGTGCCCACCAATCTGCAAATTTTCTCAGTTCGCTGTTTTCCAGATCTCTGTCTCGGCGTGTGACCAGGCTCATAATCCACGGCGCTCTTTCCCAACCGGGAAGAATAGGTACTAAATCTCCGTTCTTAATTTCCTCTAATACATGTCCGAAATACAAATCGGTTGTAATTCCTTGATGGTTTAGGAGGAGTCTTTTAATGGCGAGCTGATCGTGAGTGAGAAACAAGGTCTTCCACTGCAGCAGATTGGATTGCTGCGAGCCTTTGTAAAGGAATCGCGTGAGAAGATGAGTTTTGGTTTTAAGAAGCAAACCAGTGTGTTTCTTGAGATCCTCTACAGTGCGGGGAAGGCCGTAACGTCTTAAATACTCCGGCGAGCAAAGCACAGGAGTTGAAGTTTGCATGAACGGCCGGACCACAAAATTTGTTTCATCCATTAATCTTTTATTTACGACGAGGACGTCAGCTTCGTCATTCATCAGAGCGTCAGGCCCGGCTTCGGGAACTACTTCAAAACTGACCATAGGATGCGTCCTAGAGTATGCCAAGAGTTTCTGAGAATAAAACTCTTGCATGATCTCAATTGGTGAACCGATGCGGATTAAACATTTAGACGCAACGCCTTTTGAAAAATCCAGCATCTGGCGGAAGCTTTTGAGGATCGGCTCGGCAAGAGAAACAATAATTTCACATTTTTTTGTAGGCTTGAAAGGTCGTTTGCTTTTATCCAGTAGTTCGTAGCCCAGTTCTTTCTCTAAAGAAGTGATAAGTCTAGATACCTTGGGTATGTCCATATCCAGCAGCAGGGCGGTCTTAGAAACATTTCCTGTTTTGGCGGTCAATACAAGAGCTTCCCAAGCTTCAAGATTTTGCGAAATATTCATGGAAAAACCTTTAGAGGGTTTGTACTTAGTTTCTTTTTCTCGTAAATAGCGATTTTAACTATTTGAATTAAAAGGTTAAAAATCATTATCTCACTAGTTTGTGAATTTTACAAACTTCTTTTCAAAAATACGATTTCAGAAAAAGCTGTTTTTGAAAAAATACAAGCACCCCAAATAAAAAAGAGTCCCCCAAAATGAAAAAACTACTTCTCATCCCAAGTAAGAGATTGAAGCTGTAGAAAGCGTTCTCTTTCCGTTAAAGATCAAATAAAAAGCCGCCGATTTATTAACACAGTCAGTTTTACCAGGACGTACTGTGAATAGGGAAACCTTGCTCTAAATCAGCCGGTTCGTGCTTATCGGCAGCTGATTTTTATTCTACAGCACGAATTGGCATCAATTTCTTAGGAGAAAAAATGAAAAAGATCCTTCTCGCCCTTGCAGGCCTTGCCGCCGGTTCGGCTGCCTTCTGTGCCTCAAATGTTACTCTCTACGGCATCATTGAAGAGGGCGTATTGGTACAAAAACCAAAACATCAAGATACAACGGTCCAGCTTAAAAGTGCTTTTGACTTAGGTTCTCGCTGGGGGCTTCGCGGACAGGAAGATTTAGGAAACGGCTACAGCGTAGGCTTCACGCTTGAACAAGGTTTTTCACCGGATACCGGCGCCACAGCTAATACCACTTATGGAGCTAATGCATTCACCCGTGAATCCGTCCTTTGGATTCAGAGCGAAAGCTTAGGCCGTCTGGCTTTCGGACGTGCAGCCACCTTAGGATCAGGTCTCGGTACTTATGACATGCAGACCGGATACGCATTCATGAACGGTTACGGCCTAATCGGCTGGGATAACTGTATGAATAATTTCCTCCGCACCAATAACAACATCATTTACCGTTCTCCTAATCTCAATGGTTGGACAATCGGATTGATGTATTCAAACGGCATTAAAGACGACACCAACAAATGGTCAGACAATTGGCATTATTACGGCGCCGGCGTGAAGTATGCAAAAGGGGCAGTGAAATCCTCTTTGATATTTGAAGTTGAGTCAAAAGACAAATCGGTCGATCCTGCTGTCCAAGCTAAATATGCCCTGAACTATGGCATCGAATACAACACCGGAAGCTGGACTCCGATGTTCACTTATCGTTTTGTTACCCAAGACAAGAACCTTAAAGCTCATAAATTCGGTCTTTCCGCAATTGTTCCTTATGCCGGAGGTCGCTTCAAAGTTGCTGCCGCTTATATGTTCGGCAAAGACGAAAGAATTACTGTCGGTACCGACAAAGTCAATCATTGGCAAACAGGCGTGGCCTACGAATATCCGCTCTCTAAGAGAACGGTTCTTAAAGCTTCCGCCGGGTACGCAGGTTCCGGAAAAGGCTGGAAAGAATACGGTTATGCCAATGACGGGAACATCTACAACGCATGGCAGGTGTATGCAGGTATGCACCATTTCTTCTAATTCATCTCTGAACTTGTTTTTACAAGTTAGCTAATTTGGAGATTTCAATGGAATTATCAAAATTAACCAGAAGAAGTTTTAATAAAGCCGCCGCTTTTTCTTCAGCTGCACTTTCCTTAGGAGCATTGTCTTCCGGTTTGAAAGAAGCCAAGGCCGCTCCTATACCAATCAAAAATGCAGAACAGGATGAAACCAAGATTATTAAGACAAACTGCAGAGCCTGTATTTTCAATTGCGGTGTCCTGGCTCACGTTAGAAACGGCAGAGTCGTCAAACTTGAAGGCAATCCTGAATACCCGATGACCAAGGGCTCCATGTGTGCAAAAGGGCTGTCCGGTCTTAATGCTTTGTACCATCCGAACCGCAACAAGTATCCGATGATTCGAGTCGGAGAAAGAGGCGAAAACAAATGGAAGAGAATTTCTTGGGAAGAAGCAATCGACACCATTGCCAAGAAACTCATGGAAACACGTGAAAAATACGGTGCAGAAAGTGTTTTCTGTTCCACCGGAGGCGGCGGAAATCCGGCCTTCCGAAGCATCGCTCGGTTCTGCAATATCTTCGGCACACCTAACTGGTATGAACCGGGCTGCGCACAGTGCTACCTCCCCCGTACTTTGGCTTATGGAATCATGTACGGCGGTCCTTCCACCTCTATCGCAGACGAAAGTGCATTAGAAATTTATGTTCCCAATACTCCGATGAAATCTTTCGTTTGTTGGGGTACTGATCCGTCTTACAGCTGTCCGGCCGGCGGCGGAAGAGCTTTGGCTGAACTGCGTGCCCGCGGAGTCAAATCGGTGTCCATCGATCCACGCTTTACACCGGATGCGGCTAAGGCTGATGTTTGGCTGCCGATTCGTCCGGGAACCGATGTTGCCTTGATGTTGGCTTGGATCAATTACATCATCGAGCACAAGCTGTATGACCAAGATTTCGTGATGCATTGGACGAACTTGCCTTATCTGGTCAATACCAAGACAAAAATGTTCTTGCGTCCTAATGAGATCGTTGAAGGAGGAAATCCTAAGGACTACGTGGTTTGGGATACCAAGACCGGAAGCCCGAAGGTCATGCCGTATCCTTGGGACGACAATTTATCTCCGGCCTTAGAAGGTACCTTTGAATATAAGGGACAGCAATACAAGACCGGCTTCACATTGCTGAAAGAACAAGCAACTCCTTACACCATTGAAAAGGCAGCAGAAATTTGCTGGCTGGTTCCGGAAAAGATTGTAGAAGCAATTAAGATTTTTGTTGACGGTCCTTCCGGTATTGCCTTAGGTGTGGCAACCGACCAGTTCCCGAACTCCGTAGAAGCAGCTATGGGCTCCGTCATTTTGAACGGTTTAATGGGCTACGTAGAGAAACCCGGAACTATGATGCAGCGTTTCCCGTCCGGCGGAACGGCGCCGGCAGGTTCCTTGGCCCCTAGAGCTCAGCATTGCTTGCCCCATGAACAGTTGTTGAAGAGACTTGGAGGTACCGAGTTTAAAGGTCTGCTTCAGTGGGATGCTGCATCGCCGACAGCAATTTTGAATGCCATCTTAACTGAAAAGCCTTATCCGCTTAAAGTTTGGCTCGAAAGATCCGGCAATAAGTTCAATGTTCTCGGCAACGCCTCTTCTTGGGAACCGGCTATCAAGAAGTTGGATTTTGTGGTTCATATGTACATGTACCCGACTTCCTTCTCCACTTATGCAGATATGCTTCTGCCGACAACCGAGTGGCTTGAAACCAATATGCTGATTGACTGCATGAACTACGTTTTTGCCCGTCAAGCCGTTACTCATACCTATGAAACCGTAGATGAAACCTTAATCTGGTCTTGGATCTTGCGCCGCTGCGCAGAATTGGGACATGAAGGCTGTCAGAAGGCTTTAGATCCTGAATTCATGGGTGCTGAGCTGCCTCTTTGGAAGACAATGGAAGAACTTCTTGATGCGAAGCTCAAACGTCATAACGTAACATGGAAAGAGGTCAAAGAAGGAAAGAACCCGATCCAGTACATGCCGATGGAAAAATGGGCACAGTACTACGTTTATAAGAAGATCAATCCGAAGACAAATCTTCCGTTAGGCTTCCATACTCCGTCTAAGAAGTTGGAGTTGTACGGCGAGGTCTTCATCAATTTAGGACGCACGGGAATGCCGTATGTGAAGAAGCCGCTGCCCGCAGCTTCTAAGGATTACTCTCCGCTTCCGTTCTACATGGAGCCTTCCGAAAGTCCTAATCGTGAAATAGCCAAGAAGTATCCTTTGGTAATGACCAATGGCCGTCTTCCTATGTATCACCACGGTACGCTCAGAAACAATCCGATCTCCAGAGAAATCTATCCTCTGCCTGAAATCTGGGTTAATCCGGCCGATGCTAAGAAGTATGGCGTTGCCCAAGGCGATTGGACTTGGGTCGAAAACGACAGAGGCAAGATTAGAGCTAAATGCCGCGTAACCGAAGGTATTCCGGAAGGAATTGTTTATCAGGAAAGATTCTGGAATCCAGAAACACTCAATACACCGACAAGAGGCTGGAAGGAAATGAATGTAAACGTGTTGACCAAAAACACACCTCCTTTCAACGATGTAGTCGGTACTTATACCTTGAGAGGATTCCAGGTGAAGATTTCTAAAGCCGATAAAGGCCCGGACGGCGTTTGGAGCAAACCGGAAGATTTCAAAGTTTGGATGCCTTCCAACAATGTTTCAGAAACCTCAGTCCCCACCTACCCTGAGCATGGGAGTAAAAAATAATGGCACAGAAAACTTTAGTTATTGATTTGGATCGCTGCATTGGATGTTATGCATGCGAAGCCGCATGTAAATTAGAAAATAACGTTCCGATGGGTGTTTACTACAATAAAGTTCTAACCATCGGACCTGTTGGAAAATATCCGGATATCCACCAGTATTTTCTTCCTACCGTCTGTCAAAACTGTAAGGACGCTCCTTGCTTGAAAGTATGTCCAACAGGAGCTACTTACAAGACGGAAGACGGGCAGATTCTCGTAAACAAAGAGAAGTGCATCGGCTGCAAGATGTGTATCGCAGCATGTCCTTACGGTGCTCGTTCATTTAATCCGGAAAGCAAAGTGGTTGAGAAGTGCACCCTTTGCCGCCACTTGCAGGAAGTCGATGAAAAACCGGCATGCGTTAAAGCCTGCTGTGCCGGGGCACGATTCTTCGGAGATATCGATGATCCTGAAAGCGATGTTTCCAAGGCAATTGCTGCTGCCGGCCCAGAAAACGTTCATTCAATGCCTGATGTCGGCAACAAACCGACGGTTCGCTACATTCTTCATAAGAAGACGGGCGAATGGCAGGTGAAACCTCCGAAGATGTTGTAAGGAGAAGCTCAGATGGGCATGGATTTAATTCTTATTTGTTTTGCAGCATTAGCCTGTCTGAGCTCGGGTTTGGTTTTTTCAGCATCTTTTCTCCAGTTGAAGGGCCGGACGGAAACAATCGGTGCCCTTCAATTCGGAGGAGCTGTTCTGCTGATAACCGCGGCCGGTGCAATGGGTCTTGTCAGTCTCGGCAGACCCGAGATGTTTCTAGGCGCACTGGCTCACCCGGGTACAGGGATCTTTTTCGAATTGATCGGCACTCTTTTGCTCTGTTTCGGAGCGGTTTGTTGGTTGATCGCATTTTGGAGAGATTCGTCAGAGACAATTTTGAAATTCTTTGCGGTTTTTGCGGCGGCAGGCGCTATATGTCTGCTGTTCGGAGTCGGCCGGAGCTTTGTGATGCCCTGGCGCGAAACTTTAAACAGCTGGCTAGTGGTTCCCTTGTTTTTTATTTTTGCACTTGAGGCAGCCGGCTTTGCTTATGCAGCGGCAGAGAGTGCGACTGATAAGGAATTCCAATCTGGCAATCCGGCACTGATTTTCAGTTTGGTGGGAGCGCTTTGTCTCGGCGGCTATTTAATGCAGATTATGTATTCGAGTTCTAACGACGGAAAAGACGCAGCGCTTTCAGTTCTCACGGGAGAACCGGCAGTCGTTTTTTGGTGCGGTGTCGTAGTTATGGGTTTAATTGTTCCGGCAGTTTTGGCTTGCAGAAAATTAGGACAGATTCCTTTTCGCAATGCTGCAGGGCTGGTCGCGGCGGTTATCGGATCCGCATCCTTTCAGACAATCTTGCTTGTAATTGGCACAGCGTCTTGGCAATTTTTTAAGAGATAGCCGAAGAGCTATTCAAAAAAGGAAAAATCATGGACGAAAAATTTTCAGAAGTTATGAATTCACGAGCTGCCGTATACAAACTTTTAGGCAGATTATTCAGGAAGGAAGCTGATGAAGAATTAGTTGGGCAGCTGAGAGTGCTGGATTTTTCTGAAGTTCCGTCAGCTAAGGTCAAAGACGGCTTTAAGAAGATGAAATCGGTCGTTGCAGACAGTTCCAATTTGCTTGATGACTTGGCCGTCGATTATGCAAGAGTTTTTTTAGGAGCGGGCATTGCTGAAGGCCTTGTTGCCTTTCCTTTTGAGTCAGTCTATACCTCCAAGGATCGTCTGGTCATGCAGGATGCTTACGAGCAAGTTTTACGAATTTACCGCTCAAACGGCGTTGAAAAAATAGATGCTGATCTCTATGAAGACCATATCGGTTTAGAACTTGAATTTATGGGGCATCTTTGTGGCCAGGCAGCTCAACTCGCCGCCCAAGGAAAGGAAACGGAGCTGTCAGCTAACTTTGATTTACAGCAGTCATTTTTAGTAAACCATTTGCTTAACTGGACTCCGGATTTCTTAAAAGACATTCAGGGCGTACCCTCGACAGATTTTTATAAAGGCGTGGCCCTGGTGACCGAGGGCTTTTTAGAGATGGAAAAGGAGTTTTTCTTAAACGACAATTGAGGACGAGATGCAGGCCAAAACACAGGACAGCAAAAATAAGGCACCAAAGAGTACTTTTTGCATTGATAGGCGAGGTCTTCTGACGGCCGGAGTGTCTTTTGGTTTGCTATTTTCTTTGGGAGCTGTCGAAAAGGCGGCTTCGAAAGAACAAGAAATTTTGCTTCCTCCCGGGCACAAATCTAAGAAGGACTTCTTTGCGCAGTGTCTTCGGTGCGGACGGTGCATGAGCATTTGTCCGCAAGGCATTATTCAGCCGGCAAGCTTATCTGACGGGATTTTTGCAGTACGAGCCCCGAAAATGGATTTTCATTTAGGAAGCTGTGACTTTTGCAATAAATGCATTAATGTGTGCCCGACAGGTGCTCTTCAACCGTACGAAGGAGAGACTTTCAGAATAGGGACCGCAGTACTAAATTCTCACTGTATCTCCCTAAGAACAGGTGCCTGCACTAAATGCTATGAAGAATGTCCGTACGACGCTATCGAAATCAGTGAGACGCATCGGCTTTCTATAAATGAAGATAAATGCAACGGATGCGGTAAATGTTTCTTGGTCTGTCCGGCTTTGATCCTTCAATCTTTCGGAGATGCCACTGAGAGAGGCGTCAGCATTCAGGAGCCATTCACGGAGGAATCACATGAAGACAAGTAAATATCGTGCAGCCGTAGCGTTACTGTTTTTGGTGATAGTCGCCGGCGGACTAATTTTTAATCTTGGACTTGGGACCGTTTCTTCTTTTGGCTTTGACAAGATAGCGGCGATTTGTCCTCTCGGCGCCTTAGAGACTTTTCTAGCCTCTAAAACTTTTGTGCCTTCGGTTTTCTTTGCGTTTCTCTTTTTTATAGTTGTTGCGGTTATAGTCGGAAGAGCATTCTGCGGCTGGATGTGCCCGGTGCCGCTTTTGCGCTCTGTTCTAGGTGCGGAGGATAAGAGAACTTCAAAAGATTACCCCAAAGGCGCCAAGGTGTCGGAACTGGCCTCAGAAGATAAAAATGTAGGCTGCGCGGCATCGGAGGAGCCGAAAGGAGAGGCGGCTATATCTTCCCTAAAAATCACGGATCGTTCTGTCCCTAAGGGACCTTTTTACGTTTTATTTGCTGCGCTCGGCAGTGCACTTGTTTTCGGTTTTCCTGTTTTCTGTCTCATTTGTCCGGTGGGACTTACATTCGGCGTCATTTTGGGTGTTTGGTCCTTTTTTTACACCGGAAGTGCTTCTTGGACACTACTTTTGATCCTTGCCTTTTTGTTTCTGGAAATTTTCTTTCTAAGAAAATGGTGCCATCAATTTTGTCCGATAGGAGCTCTAATTTCTCTTGTCTCGATTTTTAACCGTAGTTTTCGTCCTAAAGTTAGTTCCGAGTGTTACAAGCTAAAAGGCGGCCTTAATTGCAACCGTTGTTCAATCGCATGCCCCGAAGGAATTCAGCTTCTCCACAATCCGTCATCACTTGAATTCTCACGGTGTATTAAATGCGGGAAATGTGCAGATGCTTGTCCTGCGCATGCCATACACTTCCCACTTTTCTCAGGTAAGAAGGCTGGAAAGACTTTAGAAGATTCTCACTCTCAAGAAAAAGCTTTAACACCATCGATGGCATCGGAAGAAAAGGTTCAAGTTTTAGATCAAACTGCGCCGTTTTCGGAAAAAGATGCCATTGCCGAGGCTTCCAGATGTATCCAGTGCGGAGCATGTGAGGATAAGTGCCCGCAGAAGAATCCTTTGAGAGACTACATACGGCTTCTTTCCGAGGGCAGGACTCAAGAAGCAGTCAAGCTTTTAAATGCTTCGGGGAGTATGCCGGAAGTATGCGGAAGAATTTGTCCTCAAGATCAATTATGCGAGTCGGCTTGTCCTTTAAGAGAATACGGCGGAGCCATTCAAATCGGACGCTTGACTAGTTTAGGCGGAGATTTGGGTCTAAAGAAGAACTGGAGAAGAACTTCGGCAACCAAACCTCGAGAATTGAAACGAAAGACGGTCGCGATCATTGGCGCCGGACCTGCCGGGTTGGCTGCAGCAGATGTTCTTTGCTCTTTTGGAGTTCATACGACGGTTTTCGACAAGGAGCACGAGATCGGCGGTTTGCTTACTTATGGAATTCCTTTTTTCAAATTGGAGAAGGAGTCTCTTGCCAAAAGACGCAAACTATATGAAAAACAAGGAATCCGATTTAAGCTCGGAGTGCCGATAGAAGAAAAAGATTTCATTGCATTAACTCAAGACTACGATGCCGTGATTTTTGCTTTAGGTGCTTCGGCCCCGGTGATACCGCAGTTTGCTGACTTGTCAGCGACGGAAATTATTCCGGCCATGGATTACTTAGGTTCAGTTAATCGCCTTTTACTCCATGAAACCGGTACGCAGCCGTTAGATTTCGGCGGTAAACGCGTAGCTGTGCTCGGAGGAGGCGACACTGCCGTTGACTGTTCCAGGACATCAGCGAGAGAAGGGGCGTCCCGAACCTTCATGATTGCACGGAAGGAACTTCATGCCTTGAAAGCTTCGAAAAAAGATCTTGCTTTGGCAATAAAAGAAAAAGTAGAAGTTTTGGATCAATGTCAAATATTAGATATCCAAAGAAAGCAAGACCAATTCATCATCCAATATGTGAGAGGCAGTTCTACGGAGACGAAGGAACTTGTGGTGGACCGTATAGTGTGCGCCTACGGTTTCCGGGTTCTTTATCCCGAATGGCTGGAAAAATTCATCTCGAAAAAGTCTCTAGACAACTATGAGGCAGGGAAGAACATTTTTGTGGCCGGGGAATTTAGAACCGGTTCACTATTAGCTACTAACGCCATTGAAGACGGCAAGGAGGCGGCACAAGCTGTGATCTCCGCACTTCGATTAGGAGAAGCCAAGAAATGAAAGACAATTCTCTTAAGCCGGTGAGCTTTATTCGTTCCAGATGTTTACGATTACGCCATGCCTCTTCCCGCTGCACTAAGTGCCTGGATGTTTGTCCAAGCGACGCATTGATTCTTGCAGAAGGGCAAGTAGGATTTCTCGCACATAAGTGCATCGGCTGTGAAAGCTGTATAGCCGTATGCCCTCAAGATTGCTATTTAAGTAACGGCATCTCGGATAAGGGGTTGGAAGAGGAGATCAGAAGAAAAACTAGCGGTAAAACTCTCAAAATTTCATGCCAAAGAATCGAGCGTCAGCAGGAAAATGTCGTTGTAAATTGTTTGCAGAGGATTGATGTTAGTCATTTGGCTCAAGCTTCTCGATACGGAGTTGAAACCATTGAGTTGCACACCGGAAAGTGTTCGGAGTGCCAAGCGTGTCGAAATGCCTCTTGGCTTGACGAGAAGAAGATAGAGGCGGATGAGTTTTTTGAACTTTTCGGCAATAAATTGACGGTATCGCGTGAAGAGCATGAGTGGAACGTGGATTATTCGAAAAGGCACTTCTTAACGAACCTTTTGAAAAGGGGAGAGCTTGGGGAACAAAAAGAGTATGGGGAGAGCGTAGAAATAGCAAATGATCCCTGGCGCAGGATTCCCGAGAAGCAGCAGAGGTTAGGAAGAACGGTTCCTTTGCTTTATAAGAGAAGCAAAGGTCGCCAAGAGGAGGCAAAATCTTCAAAATCTCATCAGAGGACTTTTCTTTATGAACCTGTAATCGACAAGGAACTTTGCTCGGGATGTTTGCTTTGTGCGTCAGTGTGCCCGACTTCTGCGCTTTTAGTCAAAAAAGTTGAGGAAGGCATGGTTTTTGTCGCTTTTCCCCAAGCTTGTTCAAATTGTGGTCTTTGTGCAGATGTATGCTACCAGGAAGCCATTAAGGTTAAGGAAACCGGTATAACTCCCGAATATCTGAAGAATGCTCCAAAGGCGATCCTTTCCAGAGGCATTAACGAGAAACTTTTTGAAGATGTTTGGGAAGACAAGCTCAAAAGTATGATTACGTGTCCGACATATAGGGGGTAGAAGGTTTTCTGACAGCGCCAATCAAGTAAGGGGAGGGGAGAGGAACCAGGAGCTTTTCCTCTCACCTCTTAGCTATACAAGCGGCAAAATTATTTACATCTCCTTTTCTGCTTTTAAGACTTAGAGGTTGTCCTTGAACAGGAAATCTATAAGTTGGATTAATGCGTCATTTAGTCCGTTTTCTGAGTGGAGGGTAAAGTAGGTTCCTTGTCAATTACTTCCATGAGTTTTTGATAAGAATCCACTACGGTATATTGAACATTAGGACTAAATAAGCTGCCAAATAACTGCTTTGCACAGTTTATTTTTTTTTCTTCAACTCCTCGCAATTCCATGCTATTCATAGTTCCTTTAGTTTCGGCAACGAAAAAAACATGTTCAATCCCGCATTCTTCTTTGAACACGATTGCCCAATCAGGAGAATAATCTCCGACTGGAGTAGGTATCTTTAATTTTCTAGGGAGTTTGGCAAATATTTGTACTTCTGTGGCTTCATCCAAGTCCTTTGCAAAGGTTTTCTCTACATCGCTATCAAAAGATACATGCTCGGAGATATGTTTCGAAGAGGTTATGACTTTGTTAATATCTAAGCTTCGCTCAGGAGTGAAAATAGTAGCCTCGTACCGCTCTTGTTTGGATGGTTCATACCGGATGTGTTCTACGAACATTGCGGCTTTTTCATCATGGATTGCGTTGCAGACATTGCGGATGAATTCTTCCGGATTTTGTCTGAATAGTAAAATTTGTTCTCCCATCCCTTTAAGAATCTCGACAACCGATTTTCGGGTTAAATTGCAATTTTTCGAAATATCGCCGACGAGGTCATACTTAACTGTCGAAGAAGCCGATGCATTAAGAATGCGTGTAGTCGTTTTTCTCTTATCGAATTCGTTAACTTCTTGAGAGTTTTGTTCTCCAGTTGTCATGACATATTTGAGTTGAGAAACAAACAAATTCTTTTTTAGATTGTTAATAACATTGTTAATTAGATCTTGGGAATTGTAATCAACCCGATACAAGTAACGTTTACTCAGCTCACCCCAAAATGTTTGAAAACGAGGATTGTAGAAATTTTGGGTTAGTTTATTTGATGTAACTTTAGGATGTTCTTCAGCAATCATTTTATTGATATCTCCTTGGTTGGCAATTGTTGATATCAGCTGAAAAATACCTGAACTAAAAGTTTCTAGGCGACTATCTAAAGGAGCGAGCCTTCCTTTGTCCCTCTCGTCATTGAACTTAGAAGTTATGTATCCTTTCTTATCCTTGTATCCATTAATTAACATGTAATAAACAATTGAAATGGCATCGTCATGAGTTAATTGATACTTCTCTCCGTTATTTGTTTGAATAAACTTCCCGTCAAAAAGTTTTTCGGTGATTATCAGCGGACGGTCTCTAAGTACCTCTTTGGTTTCATTTTGAAGTGCTTTTACGAAGTCTGTGTAGCTTTCATTTGTGATTACCGTGAGTCGATTAATGGAATGGACGTCTTCTCCCAATAAATCTTTATCTTGACGTACCCCGAATTTATCTACACACAGACGCATGCCTCTTCCAATTTCCTGGCGTTTAGCTGTACTGGAGTTGCTATGGCGCAAAGTACAAATTTGAAAAATATTGGGATTGTCCCATCCTTCGCGTAGAGCCGAGTGGGAAAAAATAAATCGAGTAGGCTCATTTAAGCTCAAAAGTCGCTCTTTGTTCTTCAATATAAGATCATAGGCACTTTCATCTTCAGAGATATCGGTCTTCGATTTAGTCGGAGAATTAATTAGTTTTCCTTTTTTATCAATGGAAAAATAACCATTGTGAATTTTTTCAACATCGAATCTATTCAAAAAAGCCGTATATTCGGGATCAAAGAGGGATTTACTTTCTTCGACCAGGCGTGTGTACTCTTCTTCGAAAAATTTTTGAAATTTGCCTTTTACTGCCTGTCCGCTTTCATCGTATTGTCTGTAATTAGACACTTCATCGAGGAAAAATAACGAAAGACATTTTATGCCTTTGTGAAAAAGCTCGCATTCTTTTTCTAAATGCGATTCAATGGTGTGTCTGATTTGATTCTTTTGAATCGCCTCTTCAGTTATGTCACCTTTAACCTCTCTGTTGTACAAAACTTGGCCATTTTGGAACATCACGCAACCCTTTCCTCTAGGGTTGATTTCAGTAATTACGTATCCTTCATATTCACCCAATTCTCCGCTTGCGGCTTTTAGGGAGTCGCCGACAGAGAACTTCTTGAGCTCTTTCCTAATGGTTCCATCGGCTCTCTTGCACTCGATTTCAATTCGTGCAATTGGAGGTTTAGTTGGAGAAAGAATAAAAGAATCAAGATACATATAACTATTTGTACCGATTAAATTCTTTACCTCGAAACCTTTTACGAAAATCCTTTTTACAAGCTTTTCTTTATAAGCGTCGTAAGCGTCCAGCGCATAAACGCAATTGTGTTTTGTTTTGTGAGTTGCTGAATAATTAAGAATGAAGAGAGGCTTAAATCTTGGTAGTGCGCTCTGGGTTTTGTCCCCTTCCATCTTTTGAGGTTCGTCTCTTATTATGATAGGTCTATTGGCTGCGATTACATCTATGGGGCGTCGAGAACCGAATTCATCGCGTTTCTCATAAATAATTTTGCTTTCTTTCACACGACCATCTTCTTTTAAGGAAGCGGCAAAAGCCTGAGTATTTACAATCATTACCGAGATTTCATTAGTTTGGGAGAACTCGTCAAGCTGGTGTAAATTTTTTGAATCGTATTTGAAGTACCGAGCTTTCTTGCTATAGGAAGCAAAAAAATGAGACTCAAGCATGGCAAAAGACTTTAATACTCCTTCACGAATGGCGATAGAGGGCACCACGATAATGAACTTAGACCAACCATACTTTTTATTTAACTCAAACATAGTCTTTATATAGACATATGTTTTTCCTGTCCCAGTTTCCATCTCAATATCGAGGTTGAGTCTTCCTGGCTTGGTTGACAAAGTTTTACTTCTTGGGATTAAGTTTTTGGTCTGGATGTTATTAATATTGGACAAAAGTTCTTCATCCGAGAGAATAATATCGTTGTTACGATAGCCAAAATCGTTCTCGTAATTGAGCTCAGCAGGGTCTAATCTTCCTAACTCTCTAGGATACTTAGAAGATACATCAAGTGGTTGCCCATCAAAAACTGCAACAGTGCTTTCGACGGCATCTGTTTGGTAGGCCTGTATTTTGAATTGGAATTCCATGTTCGATAATTTTTAGATGACTTTTATCTTGATTTCTTTTTGCATTGAGTAACTTTTAACTATCTGGTTAAAGTTATCGAGAATGCTGTCTTGGTCAACACTAGTATTCCGGATCACCAGGTAAGTTGGGAGCAGCTGGGCCATCTCATCAATGACATCCTCAGTCAAGCTCTCATCAAAGCAAGCAAGAAGGTATCCATCATCAACAGAAAAGACTTTCTTATTTAATATTTGTTTTTCTTGGATTTTAGCGGAGAGCTCAATTCCTAAAGAATTCATTGTCTGAAATAAAAGATCCTCAGGAGTTCTGTCGGGCTTGACATTATCTATGAATAGACTGAGCGTTTCAGGAATGAATTTATCAGGGGTGTAATACACTTCTTTCATGTTGGAAGAATCTAGTTTGAAGTTTCTAAACCCTGTATCCACTCTTTCTTGTGTAGAAAGATTTTGCTTTAATATTTTTTGACCAGCTCTTCTGATTCTTTCTTTTCCAATCTCACAAATATTATTAAATCCTTTCTTACGGGCCATGCTCTTTTGTGAGCATAGTTCTGGAATTTGTGCTAAAACATATTTAACTTTTAAATTTGTTTTGGAGTTAAAAAGCATGACAGCCTCCGCTGTAGTTGCCGAGCCGCTAAAGAAATCCTAAACGATATCGTTAGAATGGAGATTAGAAAGTTCTAGTAATTTCACTAGCAAAGAAACAGGTTTGGGGGTATCAAAGATCTTAGCTCCGTCAAATAAATTCATTAATTCCTTTGTTCCTTGCGTTGCAGTTCCAACTTTTTCTGCTGAAAACCAGGAGTTATCTATTGAGCCTAAATCTTTCTTTTCTTCGTAAAAGACCTTCAGTTGAGGGCGACCTTTTCCGTTTGCGCCCCATCTGATTCGATTATCTTTTAAAGCTATTTCAAATTGTTCCTGCTCTGTCCTCCAATGTCTACCTTCTGGTGGCCAAAAAGTCTCACCAGTGTTAGGGTTTGTAATTGGGTATGTCAGATTTGGTCGAATGTTCGGTGCATCGAAGGGGTCTGATTTCCATTTACCTCTTGGATCATTGTCGGGATTATCAAATTTTGTTAGATCTAAAGGGAGGGGGCGGCAAACAAAACTGTTTCTTTTATGCCATTCAGCAAAGTTAGATTCCTTAAGTCTTCTTTTTTCTTGTCTTCTATTTTTGGCGTAACAAACAATGTATTCATGATTTATGCTGAAATCAGTATCGTTTTGTATTGAAGCTCTGGATTGCCACGGAATTTGAGAAACCAGATTTCGCTCCCCAAAAATTTCGTCGCAGACTTTGCGTAAATTTTGGTTCTCCTTTTCATCAATGGAAATGAATATTACTCCGTCTTCCGAAAGTAACTCTCTTGCGATTTTAAGGCGAGGATACATCATATTCAGCCAATCGGTATGAAATCTCCCATTGGATTCGGAGTTCTTTATCATCGTCTCTCTTGTCTGATTTCCATCCTCGTCAAAAAATCCACTTTGCTTCTCAAACTCTTCTTTAGATTGGGAAAAGTCATCGTTGTACACAAAATCGTTTCCCGTGTTATAGGGAGGGTCAATGTAAATCATTTTGACTTTTCCAAGGTACGTTTCTCTGAGTATTTTTAGAACCTCAAGGTTGTCTCCTTCGATATACAAATTTTCCGTATTTTCAAACTCAACAGACTCTTCCCTACATGGACGAAGAGTCATTGTTGTCGGGGTGTTAGCCAATCGGGAAGCTTTACTCTTATCGGGCCATGTAAATTGGTATCTTTCTTCTTCAGCATCCAAAGCCACATCTCCGAGCTCAGCTCGAAGTTTTACAAAATCGATAGCTTTTTCTATCTTACCCCCCTATAATAGTTTCTGTAACGCATTGAGGAAATAGAGCGCCGATTCTTTCAATATTTAATTTCGTAGCATCCATACTTTTCATACTCAATTTATCCATTATGAAAAATTCCTTTTTTTAGTTATTGAAACTTCGGGAGTCAAGACCGTGGTACCGACTGTAGAAGTTTATTCTGTTTATGGTGGAATTTATTGTGCCTCAGAGAGACGATCAATACAAATTTCCTGCACAAACTTCTCTAATTGCTAACTTTCCACGTTTTGTAAACTAAAAGCTCAGTGTCCCAGACAGAACATCAGTTCTTCGTAACTTTCCCACGCTTCTTCAGCACATTCATCATATTTGCAATAAGAATGTTTTTTTTTTCTTTCTGAAGTGGCGTCAGTTTATCAATTAGAAGGTCTCTCTTTTCGATAGATTCAGTATGGTGCAAGATTTTTGAATTTTTTCCTTATTTGAGATAAGAATAGGCTTGTCAAGCGAAAACTCTCGAATTTGTGAGGACTTTAAAACATCTGTTTATTTAGTCTGGCATTTTTGATAAATAGTCAATAAAAGAAAAGCAGCTGAGGCTTCATGATGAGGCTAGCTGCTTTACTGCTCTGCTCTGAGAATTAAAGATGAATCATCTTGTGCATTAATGAGCTTGCGTGCATTCCGCCGAACGGACCGCGACCGTCAGCGACAAAGGTTGCCGGGACGCTCTGAATTCCGACTCTTTCCATAAGCTCAATGTTGCGTTTCATAACCATTTCAGCACGTTCTGTAGGATTGGCCGTAGGTTCAACTCCTTCTACCATCCAGGCATTAAAAGCTTTTGCACGGTCAACGCTGTTCCAAATGGAACAAGCCTTAACCATAGAGTCTTCGCTAAGGAATGGCACCAAGAAAACGTAGATAGTAACGTTGTTGATCTTGCTTAGGGTTTCCTTATCGTATCTTTGGCAGAACCTGCAGTTCGGATCTTCAAAAACGGCAATCTTTGCCGAGCCGTTGCCTTTAACAATTTTGATGGCGTCCTCAAGAGGCCACTGAGTTTCATTGAAAATAAACATAAAAGCTCCTTTACAATGTTCGCACCATGGTACCCCCTTGGCTGAATAATACGGTTGCCTTTACCCTCTTTTGAGCTGTCCTAGAATACGCAAAAATTTCAGAACCAAGTCTGCGAAACTCTTGAAAAGAATAATGTTCTTTATAATCTCGTAGCGTTGCTCATAACGACTAGAATGCTGTCATAACTCTGTTTATAAAGGTCGAAATTGGATAAAACTGATCAGCTGCCTCTTTCCTTTTTTCCTGCTCCGGTTCCAACACTGGATTCCTTTGTTGTGGGCAGTAATTTCGAAGCTTTTAATATCGTCAAAGAGCTTTTAGAAGGCAGAGGTCCGCAGATTGTTTATCTTTTTGGAGAATCCGGAACGGGTAAGACTCATCTTCTTACTACCTTGGAGAAACCGGGACCGACAGTTCCTGTTTTTGACTCTGAAAAGAAAATCTTTGTGGTTGACGACGTTCAAGATCTGAGCGAAGAGGAACTCGCCGCTTTGTTTGAACTTGCTAATCAAGTGCGGGCACATTCCGGGACACACTTGATCGTAGCGGGTGATAAAAGTCCTTCCGCTCTTCGTTCTCAAGGAATGAGAGTGGACGTTACAAGCCGTCTTGGCTGGGGGGCCGTTGTCGAACTCGCTCCTTTGTCTGAGGAAGAAAAGCAGCAGGTATTTATCAACCGAGCTCACTCGAAGGGTTTGGAGCTAAGCCCGGAAGTGATGCAGTGGATGTCGGCCTATCTTCCCAGAGACATGCGGACTTTGTCGCGCCTTCTTGAAGAACTCGACGCTTACTCTCTGTCAAAAAATAGACGTCTGACCATTCCTTTAATTAAAGAATGGCTGGCTAAAACACATCAATCTTTTTAAAAATGACTATCAATTCTTTTGCCTTTTTTGATTTAGACCACACCTTACTTCCGGTCGACAGCAATGGGCTTTGGGCCTACTTTTTAATTTCTAAGTGTAGTGCTCATAAGCAAGAATTCGAACATCGTCAAAAACAGTTTGATTTGGACTACTACAACGGCGTTTTGGACATTAATAAGTTTATGGATTTTGAGATGCGCCTCCTCTCTCTCTTTCCACGGGCAGCACTTGAGGAGTACAGAAAGGAATATATAGAAACCTACATTAAACCCAACATGAAGCTCAACGCGGTTGAGTTAGTCCAAAAGCATAAGAAATCAGGTGATAAAGTTGTCATAGTTACTGCGAGTTATCGATTTTTTGCTGGGGAGATAGCCAAATTATTTGACGCAGACGGTTTGATTGCTGCGGAGCCGGAGGAAAACGCCGAGGGACAATTTACCGGAGGATGGCTCTGGCATACATTCGCGCAAGGGAAGGTGACGGCTGTTGAAAAATATGTTGCTGATAGAGGTGGTTTGGAGACCTTGAAGCATTCGAGTTTTTATTCTGACTCTATCAATGATCTCCCGCTGTTGTCTTTTATCGCTGAACACGGCGGAACGGCTGTAGCTACTAATCCCGACAAATCTTTAACTCGAATTGCAAAACAAAGAGGGTGGAAGATCCTGAATTTATTTCAGGTTGAAGAAGCATCTTATGAGGAAGTAGTGGAGAAAACTCCGTGATCCAAGAAATTGTTGAAAGTGTCCAAAATTTATTCGGAACACGAAAAATTAGACGTAAGCCTAGAATTCTGACAAAAGAAGAACATCAGATTGATATCAACAAAGTTAGCCCTTTTGCCGTCTCCGTCTGTCAAAAACTTAAAGACGCTGGATTCAAAGCTTTCATTGTCGGAGGTGCGGTTCGAGATCTTTTGATTGATCACACTCCGAAGGATTTTGACGTCGCTACCGACGCAACCCCTGAACAAATTAAAAAAATTACCCGCCGTGCAATTATTATCGGCAGGCGTTTCCGTTTAGTTCATGTTACCCGCGGTGCTGAGACTATCGAAGTCGCAACTTTCCGAGGACTAAGACAGGACGGTGTCGAAAAGGATGGTCAAGGCCGAGTGATTGACGATAACGTATTCGGTGAACAGTTTGAAGACGCGGCGCGCCGAGATTTCACAGTTAACGCGATGTATTACGACCCTCTCGAAGAAGAGGTCTACGATTACCATAACGGCTTGCTTGATATCAAGAAAAAACGTATCCGCATGATTGGAGATCCTGAGCTCAGGTATCGTGAAGATCCGGTGCGCATCCTAAGAGCTATTCGTATAGGAGCAAAGTTAGGATTCAAGATAGATCCGAAAACTTCAAAGCCTATCCGAGAAATGCAGAAGCTTTTATTGGCTGTTCCTGAACCACGTCTGTTCGATGAGATCATGAAGATGCTCATGAGCGGTGCTTCCGTGGAATGCATGCGCCTGTTAGATGAGGAAGGCGTTAACGTTAATATTCCTTTGCTTAAGGAATATTTGAGTGCAAAAAACGATCCTTTCTTGCTAAAGGCAATGGAAAAATCTGATGCCCGTGTAGCTCATGGCAAACCTATTTCTCAAAGCTTTATTTTTGCAACTCTCTTCTGGAGTTTGGTTAAGAAAGAAGTTGAAAAAGTTAAGAAAGAAGTACCGGATGTCACGATTCCTAGACAATGGCAGATGGCTATTGCCCATGTAACGGAAAGTCCTCAGCTGAAAGGAGTCCAGAGGAGATTCTTCCGCGATATGGAAGATATTTGGAGACTCCAGCCTAGGTTTGACCGCAGAACTGCATCCGTAGCATTTAAGCTGATTGAGCATCCTCGTTTCAGAGCGGCATATGACTTCCTGCTTATTCGTGCATCTTGCGGCGAGGTTCCTCACGAACTGGCTGACTGGTGGACGGCTTTCGAAGAAGCTCCGGCTGATGAAAGAAAAGACATGCTTCAAGATTTAGCACGTCAAACCCGCAGCCGCTCCCGTGAAGGAAAAGTAAAAGGCGGATCGGAAGAGCCGAAGAAGAGAAGAAGAACAAGAAAACGTAAGCCAGCGGTTGTTTCTTCTCTTGAGGCACCTCAGGCATCAACAGATGCAACTGAAAGTGCTGTTGTTAAGGCAGAGCCTCCGCAGGTAAATAGCGGAGAGAAGCCGGAGAAGCCAAAGAAAACGGCTCTCGTAAAGTCCGAAGAGCTGGCGGTAGAAAAGAAGCCTGAAACTCCGCGCAGTATTCCTTCCCAGGAAAAACTGCAGGCAGAACAGAAGCAGAATAGCTATACAGAGGCGGCGGAGCGACCGGCTAGAAGAAAACCAAGGGCAAAATCTGTTCTTCTCACAACTCCTAAAAAACAACAATGAAAACTGCATACATAGCCCTAGGGGCCAACCTTGGAAATCCAAAGGAGAGTCTAAGAAAAGCAGTTGAAAAGATTAAAGACCTTGAAGGTGTGGCCTCTGTTGAGGCCTCCGGTCTTTATTCAACGGCTCCTATTGATTCTTCGGGGCCGGATTATTTGAATGCCGTGCTGAAGGCTGAGATCTCAGATGAGATTTCAGCCGAAAGTCTTTTGGATAGGCTGCTTGATATTGAAAATCAACTCGGCCGAGTAAGGCCTGCGGGCATTCATAATGCTCCGCGCGTAATTGATTGTGATCTTCTGCTATGTGGAAAGGAAGAATTTTCGACACCCAAGCTGGAGCTTCCTCACCCACGAATGACCGAAAGAGCATTCGTGCTTGTTCCTTTAGTGGAAGTAGATTCTTCCGTTGAAATCCCTGGGAAAGGAAAAGCGGTAGAATTTTTGGACTCAGTTAAGGATCAATCGATAATAAAATTATTCGAAGCCCGCGACTGGCTGTAACTCCATGGAGAAACAATGACAGATCAAAAAGAACCAAGAAAGCAGGTTAGGCTTTCAACGCTGAAGAAAATGCATGAAAACGGCGAACCTATCGTCATGTTGACTTGCTATGACGCCTCCTTTGCTCATCTGCTGGATGAAGCAGGCGTGGACATGCTTTTGGTAGGAGACTCCTTAGGGATGACCGTGCAAGGTAATTCCACGACCATTCCGGTGTCAGTCGAAGATATGGAGTATCACACTCGCTGTGTCGCCAAGGGAAATAAGACAGCATTCATTTTGACGGATCTTCCTTTCGGAAGCTACCAAGTCAATGAAGAAGAGGGGATGGCCAACTGCATTAGGCTTATCAAAGCAGGTGCCAATATGGTCAAGCTTGAAGGCGGAGAAGAAATTTGTCCGCTTGTTAGAAGGCTTACTGCTGCTGGAGTCCCTGTCTGTGGTCATATTGGATTTACGCCCCAGTCAATCAACACGATCGGCGGTTTTTTTGTTCAAGGCAAGAGCGACAGCGGTAAAGAAAAACTCAAACGTGAAGCCTTAGCCTTACAAGAAGCCGGTGCCGCCATGGTTCTCTTTGAAATGGTTCCCGCTGACATTGCTGCGGAAGTTACTCAGCTTCTCCACGTTCCTACCATTGGTATTGGTGCGGGTCCCGGAACATCCGGACAAGTTCTGGTTCTTCAGGACATTCTCAATATTTATGCCGGAAGAAAACCCAAATTCTCTAAGAACTTTATGGAAGGGGCCGGTTCTATTCAAGGAGCGGTTGAGAATTACGTAAAGGCAGTTAAATCTAAAGATTTCCCCACTCAATCTCATTCTTTTTAAAGGATACAAAGTTGTTAGTTGTACATACAATCGAAGAGCTTCAGAACGCTCTCAGAGGTAAGGACGGTATTGCCCTCGTTCCGACTATGGGCAATCTTCACGACGGCCATTTGGCCTTGATGGCAGAAGCAAAGAAAAATGCACCGACAGTAGTGGCCTCAATCTTTGTTAACCGTCTGCAGTTCGGTCCTAATGAAGATTTTGATACCTATCCGCGAACACTCCAAGAAGATGTGGAGAAATTAGAAAACCAAGGAGCCGTTGATATTGTTTTTGCTCCTTCTGAACAAGACATGTATCCCGAAAAACAGACTTTTATGGTCAGACCGGATCCTAATTTGTCTGAAATTTTGGAAGGATACTATCGTCCCGGATTCTTTGACGGTGTTGCAACCGTAGTGAACAAGCTCTTTTCTATCGTGCGCCCGAATGTCGCTGTCTTCGGTAAGAAGGACTATCAGCAGTTAAAGATTATTCAGAGCATGGTCAAGCAGTTCGGGATGCCATTGAAGATTATTCCGATGGAACTTCAAAGAAATCCGGAAACCGGCCTGGCTTTATCTTCCCGCAATCGCTATCTGAACGCAGAAGAGCTTAAAGAGGCAACTCATTTGTACAGAACTCTTCAGGGCGTTAAATCCTCCCTCGAAGCTGGAGCTATTGATATCACCGGCTTAGAAAACAGTGCCGTCAAAAGGCTTGAAGAAGCTGGCTGGAAGCCTGACTACATCGTAGTTGCTCGCCAGAAAGACTTGCTCACTCCGACAAGAGATGACTTGCTCAACAAAGAACCTCTGGTCATCTTGGGTGCAGCAAAAATCGGTACTACTCGTTTAATTGATAACGTAGAAGTATTCGGCAAACTCGCTTAATCTTGGTTCTTGCAAAGAGAAAACCTCGGAATGTGTAAAAGCTTCTGAGGTTTTTTTATCCAAAAGCTCGATGAGATCGGAGGTTCGGGAGATTTTTGGAAGAAATATGAGCCAAAGAAAAGGCGAACCCACGGCTCGCCTTCAAAATATTGGAGAAAGATTAATTTGTGTTTTCTTGCGGCAAAACACGCTTTAAGAAAGCTTTAGTTCTTTCTTCCTTCGGATGCATGAGAACATCTTCCGGTTTGCCTTGTTCTACGATCTTTCCTCCGTCCATGAAAATTACGCGATCGGCAACTTCACGGGCGAATGAAATTTCATGTGTAACCACAGCCATTGTCATACCGGATTTCGCAAGATCTGTCATCACTTTCAGAACTTCTCCGACAAGTTCCGGGTCAAGGGCGGATGTTGGTTCATCAAACAACATCGCCTTCGGTTCCATGGCTAAGCCTCTGGCGATAGCAACGCGCTGCTGCTGGCCGCCGGAAAGGCTTGCAGGATAGGCGTCAGCTTTTTCTGCTAGTCCTACGCGTTTCAGCATTTCATGGGCACGCTTTTCGGCTGTCGCCTTATCAACTTTGCTGACGAGTTTGGGGGCAAGAGCAACGTTTTCAAGAACGGTTTTGTGCGGCCAAAGATTGAAGCGCTGGAAAACCATTCCTAAATGTTCACGTACTTTATTAATGTCGGTTTTCGGAGAGGTAATGTCAACGTCGTTAACGTAAATATGGCCGCTCGTTGTTTCTTCTAATGCATTAATGCAGCGAAGCATCGTGGACTTTCCGGAACCCGAAGGTCCGAGAATAACGACTTTCTCTCCGGGCATGATATCCAAGTCAATACCCTTGAGAACTTGATTGTCTCCGAAATACTTATGGAGATCACGAATCTTAATTAGAGGTTTTACTTCACTCATTTAACATCATCTCCTTTACCTAAATGTTCTTCCATCTTCTTGACCAAATAGGCAAGTCCGAGAGTCATCACCCAATACATTAACGAAATAGTAATGTACGGTTCCCAGTAACGAGCAGAAGCTCCGGCAACCGTTCTGGCTGCATAAGCAAGTTCTGCCAAACCGATGGCGGAAACCAGAGAGGAGTCCTTAAGGATGGCAATGGCATTGTTACCTAACGGAGGCAGCATACGGCGGAATGCTTGAGGCAGAATGATGTGGAACATGGCCTGCCAATATGTCATACCGACTGAACGTGCTGCTTCCATTTGGCCCTTGTCTAAGGATTGGATACCGGCACGGAAAACTTCAGAAAGATAAGCACCTGCATTCAACGTAATAGCAACGATACCGGCAAGCATTGCGCCATAGGTAGAACGGATTTCTCTGGCGATATCGCCGGAGAGCAGAACCCCTTCGGTAGGATGGATAAAGAACGGCAGAATGGCAAACTGCATTAACAGGATTTGCACAAATAATGGCGTACCGCGGAAGAAACTTACATAAACAGTTACCGGCCAACGGACAAAGTACTTCAGAATTTCACGCCAAGGGGAGTGGCGGGCATTAGCCAACCTGGCCATACCTAATGCCATTCCTAAAATAACGCCCAAAACCACGCAGATAATCGTGATCTGAATGGTCATTCGGGCACCTTCCATAAATAAGGGCCAGTACTCAGTTATGACTTCATAACGAAATCCACCCACGACATTTCTCCAACAAATTCAAGTTAAAAAAAACCGATTCTCACGGAGAGAATCGGATTAAGAACTAAAGGTTACTGTGGAAGCTTAGGAGCAGCTGTACCAAACCATTTACGATAAATCTTATCGTATTCGCCGTTGGCGATAACCTTATCTAAACCGGCATTGATTTTATCAATTAATGCCTTGTTGCCTTTCTTGACGGCGATACCGAAGTATTGTTCTTTGAAAGCTGGGTCACGAGCTGCATTGAAGTGCTTGTCAGGATTGTTCAAAGAATAGAAGTTCAAAACACCGACGTCACCGATAACGGCTGCCACACCGCCTTGGTTCAATTCTTCAAGAGCCAAAGGTGTGTTGTCGAAACGACGGATTCTTGTGGAAGCTTTACCGAATTCTGTGCTGGCAGCAATGTCGCCGGCAGAACCGTTAACAACAGCTACGTTGCCTTTCTTCAAGTCGCCGAGTTTTTCAATCTTGGTGTCTTTCTGAGTAAGGATCAGCTGGTGAGCCAAGAAGTAAGGTTTAGAGAAGTCAACGGCTTCTTTTCTCTTATCGGTAATAGTGATACCGGACATGATGATGTCGCGGTCGCCTTTGTCAACAGTGGCAAAAATGCCTTCCCACGGAGTGTTGATAAACTTAACTTCAAAACCTTCGGCTTTGGCAATGGCGCGTATTAAGTCAACGTCAAATCCGACTAATTCCTTCTGAGGTGTTTCGTATTCAAACGGACGATATGTTGCTCCTGTACCAACAATATATTGTTCGGCTGCAAATGCGCCGGAGGCGGCAAAAGCTAAGACAGCGCAAGAAGCAAGCAGTGCTTTCTTTAAAAACATCAAAAATCTCCTAGGATCATGACTAAATAGTTCCACTCTCCATGATCTCACAAACCGAGGAGGAACTGAGCAAGATTCTCAGAATAACTTCGTTTTTGCGTGAAATCCCTAGGTAATATGGGAGATTAACGGAGAAAATAATCATTGTTTACGCTTTAGGAAACGTGTTGATGGAAATGCAAAATCGATACTCTCGACATGAACTTTTAAAAGAAGTTGGAGTCGAGGGAAATCAAAAAATCAGATTGTCAAGAGTTTTGGTTATCGGTGCAGGCGGTTTAGGATCTCCGGCTGCTATGTATCTTGCCAGTGCAGGTGTCGGAAAGCTCACGATTGTGGATGAAGACACCGTTGATTTAACGAATCTTCAGCGGCAAGTTATCCATAGAATGTCTACCCTCGGGCTGCCTAAAGTCCTTAGCGCGAAGGTGACTCTTCAAGAAATGAATCCGGATGTGAGAGTAGTGCCTTTAATGATTCGGCCGGGAAGGGAGCTGCTGTCAAATTTGGTTAGAGAACATGATGTTGTTCTGGACTGTACTGATAACACAGACTCTCGTTATCTTTTGAACGAAGTATGCAAAGCAGAGAAGAAACCGCTTGTGACGGCAGGGGCAGTGGCCTTTGACGGGCAGATAACCGTTCTGGATTTCCGCCAGGAAAATTCTCCCTGTTACGCCTGTCTATTTCCCAATCACGAAGGAAAAGATGAAAAGGCTTCTACAAAAGGAGTATTTGCGCCTTTAGTGGGAATACTTGGATGCATGCAGGCTGCTGAGGCCCTTAAAATTGTCGGTGAATTTGGAAAAGTGCTGACCGGCAGACTTTTGATGTTGGATGCGCGAACAATGCAGTGGCAAGAGTTCAGATACGGTCAGTCTGATGAATGTCCCTTATGCGGACATAAGGATGAATAAATGAGCGTAAAGGTTTTGTATTTTGCTTCCCTTAGAGAGCATATGCTCAGAGGACAAGACGAGATTGATCTTCCGGCCGATATCACAACGGTCGAAAGATTGAAGAATTATCTTTCTGAAAAAGATCCTCTTCTTAAAGAGGCTTTTGAAAAAATGCCTCGCTTAAGATGCTCGGTAAATCAGGAAATGGCAACCGATCGTCATCATGTTAAAGATGGAGATGAAATTGCTTTCTTCCCTCCTGTAACCGGCGGTTAATTGATTGGACTTATTTCAAGGCCTGCAATCTCCCGTATTCCAGGCCTTGAGGACGCGGGACCGACACAGCAAGCATTTTCTGCTGACAAATACTATCTTCTTACAGTAGCGCCCGAAGAAGAGGAGCTAGCGGATGTCTCAACCAAGCAATGTTCCTGCAGGCACCCAAGATTCCTTCTTGAGCAGGAAGCCTCCTAAACCTTCAAAGAAAGCCTTAGCGATGGCCGCTTTGCGGTTCTTTGTCGCTTTGTCGGCTGCTCTTTCATTGTCTTTTGTATTTCATGATGAGAAAGTCGGGGGCTTTGCCTGTTTGGCTTGTTTCATGGCGCTTTTGTCAGACGATAAGAATTCTTTATCTTCTCGTTTACTCGGACTTCTTTTGACCTTCATCTGCGTCATGTTTTCAGCATGGCTCGGTTACGTGCTCAAAGACTTACCTCACGGCAAATGGCTGATTTTAGGACTCTGTGTGTTCGGTTCAGCTTTGTTACCTTTTGTGGAGCAGTTTTGGTGGCTGTTAGGCAAGTACTCTCTAATCTTTTTATTAATTTCTCTTTTTGACTTTACTCCGACTGAAAGCGCTGTCATCGGGTACTCTGCAGGCTTTGCTCTTTCCGGTGTGGTAATAATTATTGACCATTATCTCTGGCGTGCTGACAATCTTGGACGCAGGCCAATGGACCAGCTCAAAGAGTTTATAGGAGGTACCAGAAATCCCCTCTTTTTTGCTGTTATTTCTGCAGTTATCGTGGTGTTTTCTTTGTGGTCGGCCCAACTCTTTCATTTTATGCAACCGGCATGGGTCGGTATGAGTGTTATATATTTGCTTAACACTCGAGTATCTATGGGGTTTAAGAGAAGCTATCAAAGAATTTTCGGAACTTTATTAGGCTATCTTTTAGTTGTATTCATCTTTCCTTATGCCAATCACTATGCTTTCTTGGGAATTTTGATAGTTTTGTCCGGGATGCTAATTCCTGTGTTTCTTCCCACGAATTATCTCTTTGCTAATACGGCAATAACGGCCTTTATTCTCTTTGCGCTGGATTGGCTTCTCCTCGCCTATGGAGGTGACGGCTACATGATTTCGTGGCGTCTCATTGATACTATTTACGGCGTTGTTTGTTCTCTGTTAGGGCTGTTACTTATAAAAGTGTCGTTTGCATTAAAGAATCGTGGCTGAGAATAGCTAACTTATTGACAGATAGGGTTTTTCCTATCAAACTAACAGTGAAAGATGTTAGCACGAGTATTTGAGGGGTGATGTATAATAACTATTTGCTAACATTAAAATATCCTAAAAATTTAATGCTACCGGGGAGGAATGTGGTTTAACACTCTTTTATTCCGAGAAAAACTTCATCTTTTTGCCCGCTATGTTACAACGAGGATGTCAATTTTATGGCCGCCAACAAATCAGAGACCACAGTAACCGAAACAACTCAACTTCCAGAGCAAACTAAAACTGAGACACCAGTCCAGGAAACACCAAAGGCTGAGCAGCCTGCAGCTAAACCTGCAAGAAAACCGCGTGTAAGAACTACGGCAGTCAAGAAACCAGCAGCTCCCAAGGCAGCTGCAGCAAAAACTCCTGCTGCTAGAACTCCAAGACGGGCTAGTACTAGTGCAAAGAAACCGGTTGCTGAAGCAATTCAGGAGTTGCCGGCTCCTAAGCATATTT
The DNA here is from genome assembly GCF_054660695.1 of Turicimonas sp. TL08. Taxonomy (NCBI): domain Bacteria; kingdom Pseudomonadati; phylum Pseudomonadota; class Betaproteobacteria; order Burkholderiales; family Sutterellaceae; genus Turicimonas; species Turicimonas sp. TL08. The sequence continues at coordinate 71,541 of NZ_BAAGDP010000010.1, read as the reverse complement.
CACTCGATGATCCTGCTCTCTATACCAACCGTGAACTCAGCTGGATTGAATTCGACAGAAAAGTTCTGGAAACTGCCATGGATCCGGCAATTCCTCTGTTGAATAGAGTGCTGTTCCTGTCAATCTTCTTTAATAACTTGGACGAGTTCTACATGGTCCGTGTTATGAACTTGCAGAAGCAGGCAAGAAGCGGAGCCGAGCCGACCGGTCCGGATAAGCTTTCTCCGGCAAAACAGCTTTCTGAAATTAGAAGAAAGGTTTTAGAAATCGTCGATCAGGCCGAAGATTTGTGGCTTGACCAGTTAAAACCCGCTCTTGCAAAGAAAGATATTGTTATTGCGAAGTATGAAGATTTAACAAAAGAACAGCAAGAAAATCTGAACCGTTACTACGACGAAGACATTTTCCCTGTTTTGACTCCGCAGGGCGTGGACGCTGGCCGTCCATTTCCGATGATTTCCAATACCAGCTTGAACTTTGTGATCGAGCTTGAAGAAATCGGCAAGGAAGGAAAAGTCCGTTACGCACGTGTCAAGTGTCCGAACAACGTTCCCCGTTTCCTCTTTGTTTCTAACAAAGATTCAACAGTTACACCAAACTTGGGAGTCACAGTCAGCGAGGGTGTTCTGATTCTTTCCGAAGATCTTATCGCTAACAGACTCGAGACTCTGTTCCCGGGCTATCGTGTAATTACTTCCGGCTTATTCAGAATTACTCGCAATACTGACGGGGAAATCGAAGAAGACGAAGCAGACGATTTGTTAGCTGCCGTCAGAGATTATGTGGAACAAAGAAGATTTGGTTCCGTCGTCCGCTTGGAAATCGAACGAGGTATGCCTCAGCGTCTCCAAGACTTCCTTGTTGACCATTTGGATTTGATTCAAGTTCAAATTTACCGTTACAGCATTCCACTTGGCTTCTCAGACTTTGGAAGACTGATGCGTATCGATCGTCCGGGTTTGAAGTATCCTGAAACTCATCCGAGAACACCGAAAGAATTCGAACCAGATAGAAACTGCTTCACGGAAATCCGCAAGAAAGATTTGATGGTCTACCATCCATACGATTCTTTTAATTGCGTTTTAGAATTCCTTCGTCAAGCAGCTTTGGATCCGAACGTCGTAGCTATTAAACAAACCCTTTATCGCTGCGGCAGTGATTCTCCTGTCGCTAAATGGCTGCTCGAAGCCCGCAGAAGAGGCAAACAAGTAACTGCTGTTGTTGAATTGAAAGCACGCTTTGACGAAGAGCAGAACATGAACTGGGCCGAAGAAATGGAACGCAACGGTGTCAACGTTGTATACGGTTTTGCCGGCCTCAAGATTCACGCAAAATTATGCTTTGTCATCAGACGTGAGCACGGATCCTTGGTTAGATACGCTCACATTGGATCCGGTAACTACAACGCTGCTTCCGCTAAGATTTATACCGACCTCGGTTTGTTTACTGCAAACAGGGCTATCTGCGACGATATTCAAGATTTGTTCAACGTAATGACCGGTTATGGCCGCGTCAAGCATTACCGTGAACTCTTGGTTTCTCCTAACACCTTGAGAGGCAAACTCGTCGAGCACATCCGCCGCGAAGTTGCCATTCATAAAAAGGAAGGTAACGGCCACATCATTATCAAATGCAACCAGTTAGTGGATGCTGAGATGATGAAGGAAATCTACGAGGCCTGCAGAGCCGGAGTGAAGGTTGAGTGTATCGTCCGCGGTATTTGCGGTTTGCGTCCGGGAATCCCCGGAGTATCCGAAACTCTCAGTGTTCGTTCCATCGTCGGACGTTTATTGGAACATGCCCGCGTGTATTACTTCCATAATGGCGGCAAGCCTGAAGTTTACTTCGGAAGTGCTGACATGATGACACGTAACTTATCAGGCCGTATCGAAGTTCTGACTCCGATCCTGGATCCTGTTCTTCGCACTAATGTGATGAAGCAGATTATTGAACCGCAGCTTAAAGACAATATCCATGCTTGGGTGTTGCTTTCCGACGGTTCTTATAAGAAGCTTTCTCCGGCTAAGGGCGAAAAGATTTACGATTCTCAGGAAGAAATCGCTAAACATCTGAACTTACAGAAAGCCTAAGCAAATAAATGAGAAGAGCCGCGATTCGCGGCTCTTCCTCTTAGTATCCTTTGATCAAAATTTAATAATTTCTGCTTGGCTGACGCTGGAAAGAAAGATCAATCGGCATGCAATAGCGCAAAGTTCTCGGAACTTTTGCAAAGAAGGGATTGTCTTTGAAAGTTGTCGAGCATGTGCCGTCCGTTAACTTTTCAGGCAACTCCATCGAGAACATGAATCTATCTTTCTCGTATTGTTCAAAGTTGGCAGAATCCTTTTCAAAACTAGTCTCGTGCACATCTCCCAGAGCATGGAGAAACTCATTGGAGTTTTTGGCAATGGCAACGTGCTGGATTTCTGCTACGCCATTTTCTTCTTTACCGAAGAACAGGAGCTCGTATCTCTTAAACGCTTGGTTTCTTTTAACTTTTCCTTTGAGATTGGTGAGCTGGTCGCTGTCCCGGGGAAGTATTAATCCGTTCAAGCGGAAAATAGTATTAATGAAGCCTGAGCAGTCCAAGCCTGAAGCCGTATTTCCTCCCCACATATATGGAGTGCCTAAAAGACTTTCCGCAGTCTTTAAAACATTGTCCATAAATTTGGTCGGATCTTCATTAATTTCTTTCGCTTTTTCAGCGGCCCATTGATGAAAGTCCTGAATTCCTTCTTTGTTCACCGTTCCCATCATCCCGGAGGGGAGAGCAACAGTAACGGTGTTTTTACTTTCTGATATTCTCTTCAGGATAGAGCCGGCAGGGAGGAACATCTTCTTAGCGTTATTGACCCCGTTGAGCTCAAGATGCAGATTAGTAACAATGACTAGGTCCGAACTATTCCATTTGCTCAGTCCGCTAGTGCTCAAAGATTTAAATTGTTTTTTGTGAAGCCAGCCCATATAGCCGTCCGGGGTCTGAACTTGTACCCAAGCACCGCGGGACTGGATCTTTCTAATAGGTGTACCTAATACGGCTTGAGTAACCAAAGCCGAAGCAAATTTGGGTTGAGCGTGCATCGAAGCAACAGGCACATTTATTAAACCCCAGCTCTTTTCAATAATTTCATCTTCTACAGGGAGAATGACAACCTGATCGATGAAATTAATATTTTTTTGAAGGAGTTCGTCGAGGATGCTCCTCAAAACTCCTTCGGCTGATGTTTTTCCGTTTAAGACTAGTTTTCCGTTAACACAGGCAGGAATTATTTCAACGACTTCGGTTCGGCGATCAAAGTTTGTTTTGATAACTAAATCACGAGCAACTGCCAGTTGGTTTTCGCAAGAAGACGTAGCTGAAAAGGCGGGAGAGGCGCAAAGAGAACTTCCTATCAATACGCTAAAAATAATGGTGCCTAACCTACTCTTAAAATTCATTTGTGGTACCGAAAAGCCTTATACCAAGTGTCGAAAAGTTTAAAGATAATTTGTAACAGGATATTGTACAGAATTCTATGGAAGTTTCTGTTATCGCTTGAATGAAAACAAAATAAGCGCGTAACAGTAACAGATTTTGGTTACAGTTGAAAGTAATTTTTACGAAAGTGGAGAAAATAATTTGTAAACGTCAAGAGCGTCAATGGTCAAATCGGGGCGCTAATTTGCGTACGAAATATCGGAAAAGATAATTTAAAGAAGAAATAGAAAAGGGACTCGGGTTTTCCGAATCCCTTCTCAAGACGAAATCTTTGGTGCCCACGACTGGACTCGAACCAGCACGCCCGTGAAGGCGCCAGCACCTGAAGCTGGTGCGTCTACCAATTTCGCCACATGGGCACGAACCCAAGATTTTACACAAACAAATCCGGTTGTCAAATATGAGTCCGTAAGATAATTTTGGTGCTGGTGCCCGTAAGATGATGCTGGTTCGAGTCCAGTCGTGGGCACCAAACCCTTTGAACTGGAATTTAAGGCTCCGTGGGAGACTTTCTCCAGTCTGAGCGGTTTTTAGATGTCTCCTCGATTTATAGAAGTTACAATTTTCAAATCATATAAATTTGCTTGAAGAGGAACCCAAAATTACTTCGAGAAAAAAATCTAAAGAAACAAGATGGGAAGAAGACTTCGAACCGATTTCTACTATTGGTGAAGCCAAAGAGAGTTTTTTGAATTACCTTTGCTCCTGCCAAGGTGAAATAGGAATGTCGATCCTCATAACTCGCCTGATTAAAAAATTCGGCGTGAGCGCATCATTTGTTAAAGACGTCCTTGAGCAGCTCGTTAAAGACGGACAGATTAAACGTGACCACATTAATAAGATTAGCTACATCGGAGACAAAAAAATCTATACCGGCGTGGTCCAGGCTCATAAGAATGGCTTTGGTTTTTTAATTTGCGACGAGGATGTGCCGGATCTCTTCATCCCTGATGAAGAAATGGAAAAACTGCTTCCTGACGACAGAGTTGAAGCCACATGCGTTGGTTTCGACTATAAAGATAAGATGATCGCCTCCGTGCATAAGGTAGTCTCAAGAAAACTCAAGACTATCGTTGGAGTGTACGAACCCGTGAAAGGCAGGAAGATTGTTAAGCCCGAAGATCCGCGAATTCAGCAGGATTTTATTATTGACGGAGACACCCAGAATGCTACTCCGGGGGATGTCGTTGAAATTGAACTGAAAGATGCCGGTTTCTTGTCCTTGCGCCCTCATGCGACGATGAAGGAAGTCATTGGGAAACCGGAAGACAAAGGCATGGAAATCGAGATTGCCGTTAGAAAGTTCGGTGTTCCGCATAAATTTTCCGAAGCAACTCTTGAGGCCGTCAAAAAGTTTTCAGATCACGTCACAAAAACTGATTTGAGAAACCGGGTTGATTTAAGAGACATTCCGTTTGTGACAATTGACGGTCCTGATGCAAAAGACTTCGATGATGCGGTTTATTGCGAACCTATAGGAAAAGACGGAAGCTACCGCTTGCTCGTTGCTATTGCTGACGTCTCACATTATGTAAAACCAGGCTCTGCGATTGATAAAGACGCACAGGAACGAACGACAAGTGTGTACTTTCCAACGAAAGTTATTCCTATGCTTCCTGAGGAGCTCTCTAATGGGCTGTGTTCTTTAAATCCGAATGTAGATCGGTGTACTTTGGTGTGCGATGCCGTTCTTAGCCGTAAGGGAGAAGTAATTGCCTATCAGTTCTACCCGGCAGTCATTTGTTCGGCCGCTCGATTAATTTACGACAATGTTTGGCTTGCTTTGCAAGATCCGAATGGTCCGGCAGCCCTTGCGATGAAGGATGTATATCCTCATGTAAAAGATCTTTATGACCTCTTCAAAATTTTGTTGACTTCTCGGGAGTACCGAGGAGCGATGGACTTTGAAACTGTCGAGACCTACATCGTTGCCGATGCTCAGGGAAAGATTGAGAAAATTCTTCCAAGGGAGAGAAACGATGCACATCGCTTGATTGAAGAGATGATGCTGGTGGCAAATACGTGCGCTGCAGATCTTTTGCAGTTAAATAAAGCTCCATGCCTTTACAGAGTTCATGAACCGCCCAGCGAAGACAGGTTGGAGAAGGTCAGAGCCAGCCTTGCGCCTTTCGGATTGGTTTTGGAAGGAGGAGACAAGCCGACACCTGCAGATTACTGCAAAGTTCTGGACAAGATTAAAGACAGACCGGATAAGGTTCCTCTTCAGATGCTGCTTTTGAGATCCATGCAGCAGGCGGTTTACAGTCCTCATAACCTTGGACACTTCGGATTGGCCTATCAGGCATACACTCACTTTACTTCTCCGATCAGACGTTATCCGGATTTGTTGGTCCATAGAGCTATCAGAGGAATTTTGGCTGGTAAACATTACGTTCCGAAACTGTTGGTTGAGCCCGATCTGTCTGAAACAACCCTCCAGCTTAGAAAGACGGAGGCTGAATCTGAAGAAGGTGCGAAGAAGATCCCTCACATTGAAACCTGGGAAAAACTTGGTTTGTTGTGCTCTGAATACGAAAGAAGGGCAGATGAAGCCAGCTACGACGTCATGGCCTGGTTAAAGTGCTACTACATGAGGGACTTTATCGGACAGACGTTCAGCGGAGTGGTGACCGGAGTAGCTCCGTTTGCAATCTTTGTTACTTTGAACGACTACTATGTAGAAGGTTCCATCCACGTTGCTGAGCTCGGCGCCGATTACTTTGTCTATGACGAAAAACTGAATCAACTGAAAGGCTCCTACTCAGGCAAGGTCTATAAATTAGGCACACCTGTTAGAGTTAAACTAATGCGTTGTGACTTAGAGAACCGCAGAATAGAATTTATTCCGGTTGAGGATGCTCCTGCCAAGAAGGCAGCTAAAGCATCTTCTGCTAAGTCTAGATCCAGAGCATCTAAAGAAAAAACAAAAGCCGAGCCTGCAAAAGAAGAAAAGGCGCCGAAAAGGACTTCGGCGCGCTCCAAAAGAGCTTCGGCTGCGAAAACCAAATAAGAAGGCAGATTTGAAGAATGGCAAAAAATAATACTGTGCTGACCGGCTTTCATGCAGTCAGCGCAAGATTGAAAAAAGATCCTTCAACTATTGAAGCTGTTTACGCCGATCCTAATCGTCGTGATGCACGCATGAAGCAGATTCTTGAGCAACTGGCAAAAGCCGGTGTTCGAGTCATGAAGGCCGATCATCAAAGATTGGAAGGATTGTCAGGAGGCATTCCTCATCAAGGATTGGTGGCTTTAGCAAAGCCTATCGAAAGCGCAATGAGCTTTGATGATCTGATGGACGCAATTAATCCGAAAACTCTTTTGCTGATCCTTGACGGTGTTACCGATCCGAGAAATCTGGGCGCGTGTTTAAGAGTTGCGGATGCAGCCGGTGTTCAGGCTGTCGTTGTGCCTAAAGATAGATCTGCAGATTTGACTCCGGCTGCTATCAAAGCAAGTGCCGGGGCATCGGAAAGCATTCCTCTCGTCAGAGTGACCAACCTTGCCGCCAGTATTCTTGAATTAAAGGATGCCGGTGTTGAAGTAGTTGGTACGGCCGGGGAAGCAACCAAAACAATTTTTGAATTTAATCAGACAGGTCCGTTCGCATGGGTTCTCGGAGCCGAAGGCGACGGATTGCGTCAGCTGACCAGAAAACGCTGTTCTGACCTTGCCAGTATTCCGATGTTCGGCAGTGTGGAAAGTTTGAACGTTTCCGTTGCTGCCGGAATCTGTCTTTATGAGACGGTTCGTCAAAGAACTGCTTAATTTATTTACAAAACCGCGGACTTCAACTTTTTTATTTAAGTGTAAAAAGGTGTAGAATTTCGCGTTTTCGAAGTCCTTGTCACACCGGAAGACGCTCCGGGCGACTAAAAACCATAAGGAGGCTAAATGCGTCATTACGAGATTTGTTTCATCGTTCACCCGGATCAAAGCGAACAAGTTCCGGCAATGATTGAACGTCATAAGACTTTCGTGGAAAGCCACGGAGGTAAAGTACACCGCGTTGAAGATTGGGGCCGTCGTCAGTTGGCTTACCCGATCGAAAAGCTTGTTAAAGCTCACTATGTTCTTATGAACATCGAATGCGGTCCAGAAGTCCTTGATGAAATCGAAAATGGTTTCCGTTTTAACGACGCCGTTCTTCGTCACCTCACTGTCAAGATGAAGAAAGCTGAAACAGAACCTTCTCCAATGATGAAGGCTGTTGAAAAAGAAGAGGCTCGCAAAGCCGCTGCTGCTGAAGCTGCTAAGAAGGCAGAAGAACCAGCTGCTGCTGAACCTGCAGAAAAAGCTGAAGAACCACAGGCCTAATTCTGAGGTTCTAGGTGAACGGCTTCCAACTGTCAGCTCAGTTAATCAGCCGAGAGGCTTTGAGATACACCTTGGCCGGTGTTGCGGTCTGTGAATGCGGATTTCAGCATACCGGTGTGACTCAAGAAGCTGACAGCGATAGAAAGAACAACTTCAAATTTACCGCAGTTGCACTGGGCAAGATTGGAGAGGTTCTCAGTAAAGAAGAGCTTGGTTCTCAGTTAATTCTTCGAGGATTCATCGCTACTTCTTCAGTACGTTCATCTAAGCTAGTTCTACACATTACGGAATACGATAAAGGAGTTTAATCATGGCTTTTGGCGCCAAAGGAAAGGGTAAACCTCGTAACCCTAATCAGCAGAATGCGCTCTTCAAACGCAAAAAATTCTGCCGCTTCACAGTTGATCATGTTGAACAGATCGACTACAAAGATATCGACACACTTCGTGACTTCATCCAAGAAAACGGCAAGATTATGCCTGCACGTTTGACTGGTACTAAGGCACGTTATCAACGTCAGCTTGATACAGCAATTAAGCGCGCTCGCTTCCTTGCTCTTCTTGCTTACACTGACAACCAGTAATCGGAGGAAAAGAGATGCAAGTTATTCTTCTTGAAACAATTCCTCATGTTGGTCAGCTTGGCGACGTCGTCAAAGTTAAAGATGGTTTTGCCCGCAACTACTTGATTCCTACAAAGAAAGCCAAACGTGCTACACAGGCTGCTTTGGACGAATTCAATGCAAAGCGTGCTGAGCTCGAACGCGCTCAGGCAGAACGTCTTGCTAAGGCTGAAGAATTGAAAGAAAAGATCAACGGTATCGTTCTTACTATCGCTTCTAAGGCTGGTGTTGACGGACGTTTGTTCGGTTCTGTTACTAATATGGATGTTGCTGAAGCTCTTGATAAGCTCGGCTACGAAATCCACAAGAGCCAGGTTCGCACTCCATTGGGCGCAATCAAGGCTATTGGCGAATACACACTCCAGATCGACCTTCACCACGACATCATCGCTGATGTAGTAGTTAAGGTTGTTGCTGAAGCTTAATCTGCAGTCAATTTAATTTTGACTTACGGCCTCTCGGTTTACGCTGAGAGGTCTTTTTTAATAACTCTATCTCTGAGAACCGAGAGATATTTCTTTTTCGCTATATTTTGTGTGACCAAAATAGTTAGCGGCCAACGGATAATAAACACCCATTGGGTGAAAGTTTCAACTTGCTGAATATATATCTTTAATTTCAAAAATTTCTGTACAAAGAATTTTACTCAGCAGCTTTTCCTTTCTTCAGTTCTGAACTCTAGGCCTCGATTTGAGGATCGATAGTATTCTTCTTTTCGATTTCTTCCTTATCCTTTTCTCGTTACAACATTACACGAACAAGGATGCAAGAAATTATTACGAATTCGGTGCCGGGATTTGTGGGAAATTCTGTTCTGAAGGCTTTTTCTTGGAAATTGCCCAGCGGAAGGAAAGGTGAATCATGAATTCGAAACTTAGCCAGCTGGAAAAGAACATAAAGCGTTCTTTGTGGCGTCATTCTCATGAGCAGATTTCTAAGTTCCATGATCCGTCTTTCATTCTTAAAGCGATCAGAATAAGCTGCATTGCCATAACTATTTTTTTCTGTATCGGAGCGCTTGTCGGGATAGCATCGTTATACGGCTTGAACACTACCGCCAAGGATGTGAACCGAATTCTCATTTGCCTTCACATATGTTTGGCTTGGTTCAGCTTCATTGTTGTTCTGGCTCTTATTTTCGATTTTAAAAAGTACTTTATAAAAAGCGGGTGGCTGAGAATTGCAGTCAATATTTTGGTCCTTGTGTGCTTAATTGCTTTTTTGAGTCCTGACAGTAAGAATCATATTCTCGACTATCTGCAAAGCGAAGATTTTTTAACCTTTACGCTCATCAGCTATTCCATCATTTTTTTAAGCGCCAAGTGCCTGGAGTTAGCTGACAGAAAGAAGACCAATCCTTCTTTGCTTTTAGCAAGCAGTTTCTTATTTGTAATACTGATTGGTTCATTCTTGTTCATGCTGCCTAAAAGCACAACTATTCCTATCAGCTATACCGACGCATTTTTTATTGCAACGAGTGCCGTCTGTGTTACCGGGCTTTCTCCGCTTGATATCTCAACCATGTTCACACCGTTCGGATGGTTGATTCTTTCAATTCTGATTCAGGTAGGCGGGTTAGGGCTTATTGCGTTTACCAGCGTATTCTCTATTTTCTATTCCGGCTCAGCTTCTATCTATAACCAACTGCTGATAAGAGACGCTATTTATTCAAAATCCATGGATGCCGTTCTGCCGACTGTGCTGTATATGCTTGGATTTACCTTAGTGATAGAAAGCCTTGGAGCATTTGCAATTTACATGTCGGTGCCTCCCGAACTTTTTGCATCCCCGCACGATCGATTGATTTTTTCGATCTTTCATTCCATGTCCGCTTTCTGCAATGCGGGATTTTCCACCATCAAAGATGGCCTAAGCAACCAAGCTCTAATGTTGGGCTCTCAGAGCTTTTATTTAGAGATTTCTTTTCTGATGTTTTTAGGTTCTATAGGTTTCCCGATTTTGATTAACTATAAAGACAAGCTTGTTGGAAAAATTAAAGGAACTATCTGGAAAGACAAAAGATTCGAATCAAAGGTTAGAGTAGATTTGAATACCAGACTCGTATTGATTACGTCATTGGTATTAGTAGCGCTGGGAACAATTTTCTTTTTTATTTTTGAATATAACGGTACTTTAAAAGGAATGGATTTTTCTACAAAAGTCATCCAATCTTTGTTCAATGCCATTTTGCCGAGAACCACAGGATTTGCTTCCGTCAATCCTGCCGAATTTGCCGTTCCGACCGTTTTGATGGTTTGCCTTTTAATGTGGGTGGGCGGCTCATCCCAGTCAATGGCCGGCGGCGTCAAAGTAAATACGTTAGCGGTTATTTTGCTGAGTCTGAAGGCAACGATTACAGGTCATAAAGAACCTTCCGCCTTTAATCGCACAATTTCCGCTTCCGCTGTAAACAGAGCCTACAGCGTGGCTGTTATTTCGACTTTATTGGTTTTTTTCTTTACTTTTGTACTTCTGTTTTTAGAACCGCAGATGAGTTTTAAAGACATTATTTTTGAAGTGATGTCGGCATTGTTTACAGTAGGTTCATCAATGGGAATTACTGCTGAACTGTCTTCTGCTTCTAAATACACCCTTTGTATGGCCATGTTCTTAGGCCGTGTCGGATTACTGTCAATTCTTATGGGATTTTTAGGAGCACAAAAAGAAATAGACAGCACGTATCCGACAGAAAACGTCATTATTAACTAAGGAGAAGGTTATGCGTTATTTAGTAATTGGCTTGGGAACTTATGGGAGGAATCTCGCCATAAATCTGACTCTCTTGGGGAATGAAGTTATTGGCGTGGATAACAAACAAAATAATCTGGAGGCAGTTAAAGACAAATTGAGTTCCGTCTACATGATGGACTGCTCGGAGAAGAGCTCCTTGAATATGCTTCCGTTGAAGAATATCGATATAGCTATTGTAGCGATCGGAGAGGATTTCCGTTCAAGTCTGCGGGCGGTCGCTCTTTTGAAAGAGGGCGGGGTCAAGAGAATCTTTGCTCGCGCTATTGATGACCTCCATCAATCTATTTTGGAGGCTTTTTCTATAGACAGGATTCTGACGCCTGAAAAACGGGCGGCCGAAGATTTATCAAACGAGCTGAATTTTCATTCACAGGTAACTTCTCTTAGCGTTACGCCGGAGTATTTGGTCTCTAAGCTGGAAGTTCCCAAGAAATTTGTCGGGTTCCCGTATAGAAATTTCAATCTTGCCAGATTCGGTCTTATTCTGATTTCTGCCACTAGGAAAAAGGTATCAAAGAACCTCTTAGGTTTGGTGACGGAAGAAGAGATTTTGCTCGATATTGAGCGAAAAGCTCAGGAAGAGACGGCAGAAGTCGGTGACTGTATTGTAGTAGTAGGGACAAAAGACAACTTCATCGATTTTGCTAAAAAGGTAGCCGATGAGACGACTGTATTCTCTGTCTAAGAGCCTGTAAGCTTCCGTGTTCAGGGAGCCTTTCTCAACGCTCTCTAGTAACTCAAATTGATTCAGCGAGAAAAAGACATTTTCGTTGAATTAAACTTTTGATCCGAGTGCCTGAGATGGAGAGGATGTTAAAGATGCCGAAGCATAAAGTCTATGAACTTTTGAATTCGAAGAATATCCATTTTGAAGTGACTGAACATCGAGCTGTTTTCAATATGGCTGAGGCTTCGGCATTAGAGTTGCCGTATCCCGGAGATGAGGCAAAAAATCTTTTTGTTCGGGATGATAAAAAAAGGAATTATTACCTCATTACGGTGAAAGGCGATAAAAAGGTGAATCTGAAAGAGTTCTCTCGACAAAACAATACACGGTCTCTTTCATTTGCCTCCGAGACTGATCTTAAAAATTACCTCGGACTGTTCCCCGGTGCTGTGACTCCGCTCCCCCTTCTAAATGATAAAGAATGCAAAGTTCTATTCTTTTTAGACCGAGCTTTTTTGGAGTCTTCGGGACTGATTGGTGTACATCCGAACGACAATAGAGCTACTATCTGGCTAAAAACCCAAGATCTACTGGATATAGTCCAAGAGCACGGAAACCAAATTTTTCTTGTGGATGTATGATCCTCTTCCACTTCCAAATCATTCGACAAAATTCAAAAAACTCGTTAAAAAAATAACAACCCGTTGATACTCTTTGGTGGCTGAAATTGTAAGATTCATCGGTAAGCTGTGAAGTGAAATGTAGGTCTCTTCCGTTAGGAAGAGGCAGATTAGTTAACTTTTTTAGTAAAAAAGAAGTAGTTATAAGGTATTTAAATGGAAAATCCGTCTGCACCTGCAAATGAACTAAAAGAACTGAGACTTCCTCCTTTCTCAAAAGAGGCTGAAGACAGTATCCTTGGTGCATTGTTGGTCGACAACAGTGCCTTGGATATCATTTCTGACAAAATCAATGCCAATGACTTCTATGACTATGGCAATAGGCTCATTTTCGAACACATCCTTAAACTTGTCGAGAATGATCATCCTGCAGATGTCATTACCGTTGCCGACAGTCTGAAAGAAATGAATCAGGAGAAAGAGACCGGCGGAATTGAATACCTCAATCGTCTGGCCGACTATTCCCCCGGTTCTGCTAACCTAATTCGCTACGCAGAAATTCTTCGAGATCGTTCTATTCGAAGAAAATTAATTTCAGTAGGGTCAGAAATTTCTGCCCAAGCCTTTACTCCTGAAGGATTGCAGGCCGAGGACTTGCTGGATCAGGCCGAAGCAAAAGTATTGGCTATCTCGGAAGATCTGGAAAGAAGTTCAGGTGATTTCATTTCTTTAGGTGCAGCTCTTAAAACCTTGGAAGAACAGCTCAAGGAGCTGATGGAAAATCCGGTTCCGGAAGGCCAGTTCAGAGGTATTCGAACAGGTTTTGCGGATCTGGATAAGATGACCGACGGTATGCATGATGGTGAACTCATTATTGTTGCGGGTCGTCCTGCCATGGGTAAAACAGCTTTTGCTTTGAACGTTGCTCTTCAAGTGGCATTGGACGGTTTGCCGGTCGGAATTTTCTCATTGGAAATGGGTGCGGATCAGCTCGCTAACCGTATGATCAGCTGCCTTGCAGAAATTCCTCAGGACAATCTTAAAACCGGACGTTTGGATGCAGACCAGTGGGGCCGTTTCTACAATGGCGTCCAAACCATGAAGGATCTCAACCTGCTTATTGATCAAGGCAACGACTTATCAGTGATGAACATCCGTTCTCGAGCAAGAAAACTTAAGAGCCGTTACGGCAAATTAGGTCTTATCGTTATTGACTATTTGCAGTTGGCCAGTGCAACCAGCGGGGGAGTCATGTCAGAAAACCGTGCGGTTGAAGTCAGTGCGATTTCCCGAGGACTCAAGGCCCTAGCCAGAGAACTGGGGGTCCCTGTTATGGCTTTGTCTCAGCTGAACCGTGATTTGGAAAAACGCGGCGATAAAAGACCGATGATGAGCGACTTGAGAGAATCCGGTGCTATCGAACAGGATGCTGACTTGATTCTTTTCTTATACAGAGACTGTGTTTATAACAAAGTCGAGGGAAATGAAAGAGATGCTGAACTCATTATCGGCAAACAAAGAAGCGGTCCTACCGGCACAATAGGTATGATCTTCGAAGGAGAATTTACTCGATTCAAGAGTAAAGCATACGGGTACCAAGAGGAGTACCAACCGCAGGATTAAAAGGAATATGTGGCTTAGTATTATTTTGTGGATAGTGGCCGTGCTGCTGATTATTGTCGGATTGGCCGGCACTATTATTCCGGCTCTTCCGGGTTTGCCGATGATTTTCTTCGGAGCTTGGCTGGCCGGATACATTGATGATTATCAAAAAATTGGAGTTGCTCCGATTGTCATTATCGGCGTACTGACTGTTATCGGCCTGATTATTGATTGGGTCGGACAGTCGCTCGGGGCAAAGAAAGCAGGGGCAACGAAACTTGGAATTATCGGTTCCATGATCGGAACCTTCGTTGGAATTTTTACTGGTCTTTGGGGATTGCTTTTTATGCCTTTAATTGGGGCGGCAATCGGCGAATTCATTGACCATCAGGATATGATCAAAAGCGGCAAGGTTGGAGTTGCCACTTGGATCGGCATGATAATCGGCACTGTAGTCAAGCTTGGTTTGGCTTTCACTATGGTCGGGATTTTGATTGCTGCCTGGTTTATCTAAAAGAAATATTAAAAGCAGGAAAGAATATGCCATTACCTTCAGCACCTACAAAACCGGGTTCAATTGTTAAAGATATTCCGGCTCAGCTTGAAATTAAGCAGGAAAAATCAAAAAGAAAAAGAACTGTTAAGGCCAAGAGCACTGTGGAGCCGGTAACTGCTCAAACAGCGGAAGTTATGACTGAAGCAGCTCAGGGCACAGAAAAGAAAGTCGTTGCCCGTGCAGCTAAAAAAGCTGTCAAGGCTGCTCCTGTTCCATCTTTGTCTGAAAACAATCACAAGCCAAAACTGAAACGCAGCAAAGCGGGAGCCTCAGAAGGTCGCAAGCTCTATGTTTTGGATACCAATGTCCTTCTTCATGATCCGACAAGTATGTTCCGTTTCGAGGAGCATGACGTTTACCTTCCGATGATTACATTGGAAGAGCTCGATAACCATAAGAGCGGCATGACCGATGTGGCACGCAATGCCAGACAGGTCAGCAGAACGTTGGATGCAATCCTTCAGCATCTTGAAGGTCCGATTGAGGAAGGTATTCCTCTTTCCGTGCTCGGCAGTAAAGAGTGCCTCGGCAGACTCTACGTTCAAACGACGCCTTTTTCTACTCAGCTTCCGATGCTTCCGGCAGGAAAGGCAGATAACCAAATTTTGGCCGTTGTCAGAGGATTAAAGGAAAGCCGTCCGTCTGAGCAAGTTATCCTTGTTTCCAAGGATATCAATATGCGCCTGAAGGCCGCTGCTCTCAATCTTGAGGCTGAAGATTACTTCAACGACAAGATGATTGAAGACAGCGATATTCTTTACAGCGGAACAAAACAGTTGCCTGCAAACTTCTGGGAAGCTCATGGAAAGAATTTGAGATCTTGGCAGCAAGACGGTTATACCTGGTACGAAATTACCGGACCTCTTGTTTCTTCTTTCATTGTCAATGAATTTATTTGGCACGAGGGAGAAGGGACACCGTTCTACGGTCAGGTTAAGAGCGTGGACAGAAACACTGCGATAGTTAGAGTTCTTCCTGATTACACCTCTCAGAAAAATTCCGTGTGGGGAATTACGGCTAGAAACCGTGAACAAGGTTTTGCTTTAAGTCTTTTGATGGATCCGGAAATTGATTTCGTGACCTTGTTAGGGCAGGCCGGTACCGGTAAGACCCTTTTGGCTTTAGCGGCGGCTCTGACCCAGACAATGGAAATGAGACGCTTTAATGAGATTATTGTCACTCGCGCGACGGTTTCCGTCGGCGAAGATATCGGTTTCCTTCCGGGTACCGAAGAAGAGAAGATGACGCCTTGGCTCGGCGCTATCGACGATAACCTTGAAGTTCTCAACAGAGGAAGTGCAAATGATTCCGAATGGGGCCGGAGAGCTTCCAACGATTTGATTCGTTCTCGAATCCGCATTAAATCTATGAGTTTCATGAGAGGACGTACTTTCATGAACAAGCTTGTCATTATTGATGAAGCTCAGAACTTGACGCCGAAACAAATGAAGACTTTGATCACGCGTGCAGGCCCGGGCTCTAAGATCGTCTGCTTAGGCAATATTGCTCAGATCGATACGCCTTATTTAACCGAAGGTTCTTCCGGTTTAACTTATGTTGTTGACCGCTTCAAAGGTTGGGAACACTCCGGTCACATCACTATGCAAAGAGGCGAACGTTCGAGACTTGCAGATTACGCAACTGACGTTTTGTAAACTTCTTTCAATTCAAAAGAAAACGGATCCGTGAAAATTCTCTCGGATCCGTTTTCTTTTGCCTGCTTGTTGAAAATCCATCCAATTCACGTTATTGAATCGGTCATAATGGTAAATTCATAAGATCTCAATGGATTGGACGCAGGTCCAGGTAATCAAAAAATCGAAGGATCCTTAAATGAATAATGATTTTCCACGTATTAAACGTCTTCCTCCTTATGTCTTCAATATCACTAACGAGAAGAAGATGGCGGCAAGACACAGAGGAGAAGATATTATCGATTTGAGCATGGGAAATCCTGACGGAGACACTCCTAAGCACATCGTCGATAAGCTCGTTGAAGTCGCTCTGCGTCCGGGAACCCATGGCTATTCTGCTTCTAAAGGTATCCCTCGTCTGAGAAAAGCTATTTGTGATTGGTACAAGCGCAAATTTGATGTGGATCTTGATCCGGATAAAGAAGCTATCGTTACGATTGGTTCTAAAGAAGGTATTGCTCACTTGATGCTCGCCACTTTGGACAGAGGCGATACTATCTTGGTTCCGAACCCAAGCTATCCGATTCATATCTACGGCGCAATTATTGCCGGTGCTGACGTCCGCAGCGTGAAGATGGCTCCGGGAACAGACTTCTTTGCCGAATTTGAGAAAGCTGTTATTGAAACAACTCCGAAACCTAAGCTGATGATTTTAGGTTTCCCAAGCAATCCGACCGCTCAGTGCGTTGATATCAGCTTCTTCGAACGATTGGTTGCTTTAGCTAAGAAGTACGGCGTCTACATCGTTCATGATTTGGCTTATGCTGATATCGTCTATGACGACTACAAGGCTCCTTCCATTATGCAGGTTCCGGGTGCCCGTGATGTTGCCGTTGAATTCTTCACCATGAGTAAGAGCTACAACATGGCTGGCTGGCGTATCGGTTTCATGGTCGGTAACAAAGATTTGGTTGCCGCTCTGACAAGAATTAAGAGCTATCACGATTACGGAACATTTACTCCTATTCAGGTTGGTGCTATCGAAGCTTTGAACGGTCCTCAAGATTGTGTGGAAGAAGTAAGAAAAGAATACGAACACAGAAGAGACGTGATGGTTAAAGGCCTTCACGAAATCGGCTGGATGGTCGAAAATCCGAAGGCGTCCATGTACATCTGGGCAGAATTACCGGATTATTACAAACCGATGGGCAGCGTTGAGTTCGCAAACCACCTGTTGGACAAGGCTAAAGTTGCTGTTTCTCCCGGAGTTGGTTTCGGTGAATACGGCGAGGGTTTTGTACGTATTGCTCTGATTGAAAACGTTGACCGTATCAGACAGGCGTTGCGCGGCATCAAGAAGATGTTTATTGAAGATGGTCTGCTTGAAACCGCTTCTCATAAGCGTCAGAGCGTTACTCGCCGCTGGAAAGGCGCTCATATGCCTTCTGAAGCTGAAGCTAATGCAAAGCCAAAAGTTACGCTTAAGCCGGAAGAGGTTCCGCACATTACAACTAAGTCTGAAGGATTAAAGAAAAAAGGCAAAAAAGTTACAGCCGCTAAAGCAGAGCCTGCAGCAAAGAAAGCAAAGGAAAAGGCGGCAAAACCAGCAAAAACCTCTAAATCTTCAAAGAAATAAGGATAACTGAGAATGGCAACTTCAATTAAAGTTGGTCTTGCCGGTTTCGGCAATGTGGGTAAAGGAACATACGATGTTCTTCAAAGAAACAAGGACTTGATCGTTAAAAGATCCGGTACGGATATTTCCGTTAAGAGAGTCGTTGCCAGAAATACCGCCAGAGTCGTTCCGCTCGTTGCTGAAGACGTTATCGTCTCCTCCGATTGGAAAGACATCGTCAACGATCCCGACATCAACGTCGTGGTCGAAGTAATGGGCGGCATTGAGCCGGCTCGTTCTCTTATTCTTGAAGCCATTTCTAAAGGCAAGCATGTTGTTACCGCCAACAAAGCTCTTTTGGCTGAATACGGTAATGAAATTTTTGCTGCTGCCGAGAAGGCGGGCGTCAACGTAGCATTTGAAGCTGCCGTCGCAGGTTCTATTCCTATCGTTAAGGGTTTGAGAGAAGGTCTTGCCGCTAACGATGTTAAATGGATCGCCGGCATCATCAACGGTACCTGCAACTTCATCCTTTCTACTATGCGTGATACCGGAAGAAGTTTTGCAGACGTGTTGGCAGAAGCACAGCAGTTAGGCTATGCGGAAGCCGATCCGACTTTTGATATCGAGGGTATCGATACTGCTCACAAGATCATGCTTTTGGCAGCTATTGCCTTCGGAGTTCCTGTCAATATGCAGAAAGTTCATATTGAAGGCATTAGCAAGCTTGAAGCTAAAGACATCAAGTATGCAGAAGAGCTCGGTTTCAGAATCAAGCTGCTCGGTATCACTAAGAATACGGATTACGGCGTTGAAGTTCGTGTTCATCCTGCTTTGGTGCCGAACAGAAGACTTTTAGCTAATGTAGAAGGAGCAATGAATGCTGTCGTCGTTAAAGGCGATGCCGCAGAAAGTTCTCTCTACTACGGTAAGGGCGCCGGCGGCGAACCTACGGGAAGTGCCGTTATTGCAGACTTGATTGACATTGCCCGTACAGCTTCCGTCGATGTCTCTGAAAGACCGAAGATGCCGACCGTTGACGCAAAACATAACGCTAATCTATGGGCTGATTTCGGAGATACCGTCTGTTCTTATTACATGAGAATTCCCGTGGAAGATAAACCGGGCGTATTGGCTGAAATCACTAGAATCATCGCGGACAACAAGATTTCCATTGAGTCCTTGATCCAGAAAGAAGCTCCTCAGAAGGTCCATCAGACTGAAGTCATCATGATGACTCATACCACTAAGGAAGCCGACGTTCAGAAGGCTATCAGAACCATGCAGGAACTTTCCAGTGTTCGCGGACCAATTGTCTTGCTGCGTAAAGAGGAACTTCACTAATGCAGTACGTTTCTACACGAGGCGGCGTTCCTGCCGCCACCTATACAGAGATCATTCTCCAAGGTCTAGCCAAGGACGGAGGACTTTTTGTGCCCGTCCAATATCCTCAGGTTTCTAAAGAAACTCTGAAGTCGTGGAGAGGTTTGAACTATGCTCAAATGGCAACGGCCGTTACCGCCTTGTTTGCCAAAGACATGAACCGCTCAACAATTGCGCATCTTTGCGAGTCCACCTATACGTCGGAAACTTATGACCACGGCAGAGAGGGAACGGATTTTTCGAAGATTGTGCCTCTAGTCTGGCTTGACAAAGAAATCGGCATTCTTGAGTTGTCCAACGGCCCGACGTTGGCATTCAAAGACATGGCAATGCAGTACCTTGGCGCTTTGTTTGAATGCGTTTTGTCTAAACGTCAGGAACAGCTCAATATTCTCGGTGCAACGAGCGGAGATACCGGCAGCGCAGCTGAATATGCGATGAGAGGCCGTGAAGGCATCAAAGTATTCATGCTGTCTCCGAAAGGCCGCATGAGCGATTTCCAAAGAGCTCAGATGTATTCTTTGCTTGACGGCAATATCTTCAACATTGCCGTCGAAGGAAGTTTCGATGATGCTCAGGATATCGTGAAAGCTGTTTCGGCTGATTTGGGATTCAAAACCAAATACTCCATCGGAACCGTCAACTCCATTAACTGGGCCCGTATCGCTGCACAGGTCGTCTACTACTTCAGCGGCTGGCTTCAGGCTACAGAAAGTGAGGATGAGGAAATTGCATTTTCTGTTCCAAGCGGAAACTTCGGTGATGTTTTAGCCGGTTGGATTGCTAAGCAAATGGGCTTGCCGATTAGACAGCTTATCGTCGCAACCAACGAGAATGATGTCCTTTACGAGTTCTTCAAGACCGGACGCTATAAGGTCAGAGATTCTGCTCATACTTACGTGACAAGTTCTCCATCCATGGATATTTCCAAAGCGTCTAATTTTGAACGTTATGTTTACGACATCTGCGGCAAAGATCCGGAAAGAGTTTGCGAACTTTGGAATGAATTGAAGACCAAAGGTGAATTCTTGTTGGATGGCCCCGAATGGGAGCGTGTAAAGGCTAGCGGAGTTTGCTCTGCCCGCAGCACTCATGAGGAACGCATCGAGAGAATCCGAAAGACCTGGAACGAACATCAGTTTTTGGTTGATCCTCACACGGCAGACGGCTTAAATGCCGCCTACAAGATGAAGATTGACGGCGTCAAAACAATTTGTCTTGAAACCGCTCTTCCGGCTAAATTCGGAAAGACTATCGTTGAGGCAGTGGGCTTTGAACCCCCGGTTCCTAACGGATATGAAGGCATATTAGAAAAGCCGCAAAAGGTCGTGGATATGCCGGCAAATGTTCAATTAGTTAAAGAATTTATTGAACAGAACGCCTAATTTGAACAACTAAACAAAAACTTCCGCTGATGAAGCCTTGAAGGAATTATCGCGGGAGTTTTTATTTATGGAGCCAGAATATAGGTTTTTCCTGGAGCCCATAGCGATAAAAAAAATGTACCCACCTAATCGATCTATTGGCCAGGTAAAATATCCTCTACAACTAAGTTCGGATAAGAAAATATGGCAAGAACCACTACAGGAGTTGGGGAAGTAAGGCTTCTTTTAGAAATTCTGAAAAGGATTCCCTCTGATCGAAAAATATCTAGCACAGAGCTGCTGACGGTCCTTGAGAATTCCGGATTCTCCGTTAACAAGCGGACTTTTCAGCGGTATTTGAAAGAGTTGGTTGAGGCCGACTGCGGAATCATGTGCGATAGTTCTTCTAAACCCTTCGGATATAGAAGAACGAAAACAGTCACCAGCCTTGAGACCTTAAGGCTGGACAACAACGCTAAACTGCTTCTTAACCTTGCCAAAGAGCAGTTAAAATATCAGCTTCCGCCTGAAGTTAGTAATTCTCTAGATTATTTGTTTTCTGAGTCAGACGATCCAGGCCGGGGCAGCGAAGACAAGCTCCGTCAAAAATGGCTGGATAAGGTTGCGGTTGTCTCCGGCTCCATTCCCATGATGCCTCCGAAGATCCTCACTCGTATTTTCAATGAAGTTGCTGCCGGACTTTTCGAAGGCAAACAGCTTGACATCAGTTACACCACCAGTGACGGAAAAGATAAGCAGGTTCGAGTCTCTCCCTTAGGACTAGTCCAGCAGGAAGTGCGGCTTTATCTAGTTTGTGAGTACGTTGGGAGCGGCGAACTGCGCCATTTTGCTCTTCATCGTATGAAAGATGTTCGAATCGTGGACATGCAGGCCGAGTATCCCAAAAACTTTAATTTAAAGTCCTACGTGAAGAACAACCACTTTAATTACGGAAGCGGCAGCAAAGTCCAATTAAAGATTGAATTTACCAATCCCATAACTGCCGTGAACATGAAAGAAACGCCGTTTAATCCGACCCAGAAAATTGTTCAGCTTGATAACGGAAATTTCGAACTGACCGTTGAGATTGAAGACTCAATTTTATTGAATGGCTGGATCGAGAGCTGGAGAGAGTCCGGAGGTTTTGTTAAGGTAGAGAAGAGCGAGATCATCGAAAACACCAAAGCGGGACAATCTTGAAGAAATTAATGCGGAGATTTCTGTTTTTCCTTTTTTTGTTTGGTAATCTACTTATCAAATTTAAACCTATGAAGTGAAAGTAAAGCTTGTTGTGCACTCACAGAGAGTTCGGGCAGCTGAGATCCGAGCAGAACGCAGACTTGCATAATGGGTCACTGAGGGCGCAAGGAACGGTTTGACAACCTAGTATTCTGCGACGTGAAGGGATACGTTAGTTACCCAAGGGAATGATGGTTCCCTGTAAAGTGCATAAGAGACTTGTATAAATTCAGGTCAATTATGAAACAAGGTGGCACCGCGAGCTAATAACAGCCCGTCCTTGAATAAAAGTTTTACGGAATTTTTATTTGAGGGCGGGTTTTTGATTGCCCTCAAAAAGAGGAGCAATCATGTGCCAAACAACATGTTCGAAGGAAAGAGGACTTTGTATTAAGGACAAAGTTGTCACTCTCTTTTCTTTCTCCTTCTTGAGTTTTCTTTTGGAAGAAACGATAGCTTCAAAACTTACCAAGCAGCTAAGAGAAATCTGCCATGAAGAATTTTTCCGATGGCGTAGATGCCGGAGAAGTCTCGAATTTCACATTCTGGCGGCTTGACCAAAAGAGACTTAGTCAAGCCGTAAGAAACCGAGAAAAGTTTCAGCGTCCAAGCTGAACAAGTCGATCAGTAAGTTAAGCAACTTTTTAAGAAAAGAATCACAAGGAATCAA
Source organism: Turicimonas sp. TL08 (assembly GCF_054660695.1). Classification (NCBI taxonomy): domain Bacteria; kingdom Pseudomonadati; phylum Pseudomonadota; class Betaproteobacteria; order Burkholderiales; family Sutterellaceae; genus Turicimonas; species Turicimonas sp. TL08. The sequence continues at coordinate 49,023 of NZ_BAAGDP010000010.1, read as the reverse complement.
CAATGAGTAAAGGCCGTTTCGGAAAACATGGTGGTCAGTACATTCCGGAAGTATTGATGAACGCAGCATCAGAGCTTGAAGAAGCTTATGAGCATTACAAAAATGATCCGGAATTCAACAGAGAACTTCAGGAACTTCTGAATGAATACGCAGGTCGCCCGTCAAGACTTTATTTTGCAAAACGTATGACGGAAGATTTAGGCGGAGCAAAAATTTATTTAAAGAGAGAAGACCTTAATCACACCGGAGCTCACAAAATCAATAACGTTCTCGGACAAGCTCTGCTTGCCAAGAAAATGGGTAAAACCCGTTTGATTGCAGAGACCGGTGCAGGTCAGCATGGTGTAGCGACTGCAACTGCTGCAGCCCTTTTAGGGATGGAGTGTGTTGTTTATATGGGTAAGGAAGATACCGTCAGACAGGCCCTTAACGTCTACAAAATGAAACTGTTGGGAAGTGAGGTTGTTCCGGTTACATCGGGAACGGCAACGCTTAAAGATGCAGTTAACGAAGCAATGGGAGAATGGGTTAAACGTCTGGATGATACCCATTACTGTCTCGGTTCTGCAGTGGGCCCTCATCCTTTCCCGGAAATCGTCAGGGACTTCCAGGCTGTTATCTCCAAAGAAATCAAAGAGCAGATCCTTGAAAAAGAAGGACGTCTTCCGGATGCTGTTTTAGCGTGCATCGGCGGAGGCAGTAACGCTATCGGCGCTTTCTACAATTTCATTGATGATGAAGGCGTGAGATTAATCGGATGCGAAGCCGGCGGCAGAGGCATCCATACGGCCGAGACAGCCGCAACTATCTCTGTTGGCAGGGAAGGTATTTTTCACGGCATGAAGAGTTACTTCTGCCAAGACGAGTTCGGTCAAATCGCACCGGTTTACTCGATTTCTGCCGGGTTGGATTATCCCGGAGTAGGGCCGGAACACTCTTATCTCCATGATATCGGCCGAGCCGAATACGTTGCAGTGACAGACGATGAAGCGGTTAATGCTTTCGAATACTTAGCCAAGACCGAGGGCATCATTCCTGCAATCGAATCCTCTCATGCGGTTGCTCACGCATTAAAACTTGCCCCCACCATGGACAAAGACCAAATCATGGTTATCAATATTTCGGGCCGCGGCGACAAAGACTGTGCGGCAATTGCTAGATATAAAGGAGAAGACATCAATGAGTAGCATTAAACAAGCATTTGCGGCACCGACAGTTTTAGTTCCTTTCGTGACATGCGGTGATCCGGATTTAGAGACTACAAAAGAAGTTGTCAAAGCATTAGCTAAGAACGGTGCCGGCCTAGTTGAGTTGGGAATCCCCTTTTCTGATCCGACAGGAGAGGGTCCTTTGGGTCAAGAGGCTAACGTTCGTGCTTTAGCAAACGGGACAACAACTAACAAGATTTTTGAAATGGTTAGTGAGCTCAGGAAAGAAGTTAGTATCCCGTTGGTTTTCAAAACTTATGCCAATGTGGTTTTCGGTTACGGGACTGAGGCATTTTTGAAAAAGTGTCAGGAAATCGGCATTGACGGCTTGGCTTTATTGGATGTCCCTTATGAAGAAAGAGAAGAGTTCTCACAACTCTGCCGCCAGTACGGAATTGATTTTATTTTCACAGTGGCACCGACATCCGGCAAGAGAATCAGTTTTATTGCAAAGGAAGCGAAAGGTTATCTTTACTGTATCGGCGCTCTAGGCCCGGTCTCCGCGGATGTCCTCAAAGCCAACGTGACTAAGATGGTTCAGTTGGCAAAAGAAGCTAACCCTGAACTGCCGTGCATAGTGGGGTTGGGTGAGGTCACAGCAGAACTCATCAATGAGCTCAAAGGACTCTGTGATGGATTTGCTATTGCAGAAGATATTGTTCGAATTACCGCCAGAGAAGGTAAGAATGCTCCTCAGGCCGCGGCGGAATATCTTAGAGGCTTAAGAGCTTAATCTTCATAATCCCAAAGAGAATTTAATTTCAAAGGAAAACGTCCTTCCGAATTGGCTGCCGGAAGGACGTTTTTATCGGGATTGAGTGTTCAACTAGACTAAGCCAAGCCACTTCCAATACGTTTGTGCCAACACCAATAACAGGCCGTAAGCGACTAATGTAAACATCAAACCGAATTTCGCAAACTGAGACACTTCAAAAGTTCCCGTGGAATAAGCAATCATGTTTTGCGGAGCATTAACCGGAAGGATGTAGCCGAAGCTAATTACAAACTGAAGAATCATCGTCATACCAATGATATTAACTCCCGGTGTTTTAAGTGCTCCGAGAACGGCAATAATAATTGGGATGATAGCGGCGGCAAGACCTGTCGCTGAGGCAAATCCTAAGTGAATAACGATTAAGAATATTGCCATTACGGCAAGAATCATGAAAGTTGTGGAGTTTTCAAGGCCGAAACTTAACACAATCATATCGGCAAGCCACTGAGCCGCTTTAGTGGAGAGGAGGGCCGATCCGAGAGAGATTCCAACACCGAATAGAAGCAGCGTCCCCCAATTAATTTTGTTGACTGTCTGCTGCCAATTCATGACGCCGATTCCTGGGCACATAAGAATAGCGATAGCACAGACGGTCGTTGTTGTGGTGTCTATCTGATGAAGTGTTTTTTCGGATACCCAGAAAGAGAGCAGAATGATGGAAACAATGAGAAGCTTCCATTCATTCTTACTCATCGGGCCGAGTTCTCGAAGTCTCTCTCCGATGATTTCAGAAGAGCTCTCAAGTTTTGTTGAATCAACATTGAAACACTTGCAGACTAGGAAGAACAAGCAAACGGACAACAGTGCGGCAAATGGTGCGGCTGCAATGAACCAGTTCATCCAAGTAATGTCAGTGCCTGTTATCTCTCGGATGAAATTGACGGCAACCATGTTTTGAGCAGCTGCAGTTTTGATGCCGATATTCCAAACGGAGTCCACTTGAGCGACGGTAATCATGAGTGCTGCGGCAAAGGCTGATTTCATCGGCAGATTTAAAGCCTGAATCACACCGATAACGATTGGAACTAAACAGGCCACACGGGCAGTAGTGGATGGAACGAAAAAGGAAAGAATAAGTCCGCAGAGAATAACTCCGAGGACGATCCGTTTTGGTTCAGCACCAACCTTGTGCAGAACGAACAAAGCAATTCTTTTATCCAGTCCCGTAATCGTCATGGCTGCGGCAAGAAAAAGAGCAGCACCAACCAGGCAGAATGCGGGCGATGAAAAGCCGACGAGAGCCATTTTCATTCCGGCGGTTGTCCCTATAATCTGATCCGGGTTGGTGCCTGGAGAAAAGCCGATAAAGAGCGCTGTTAAGGTCATGATGAGACCTGCAGAAACGGGATAGGAGACTGCGGAAGTCGACCAAAGAATGACGGCAAAAATCATAATTCCGATCATGCGTTGGCCTGCAACAGAAAGTCCCGGCTGTTCAGGGAGGAGACAAATAACGGTTAAGGCAATAAAGGCGCTGATAAAGCCGAATTTCTTCCATTTTCCCCATTCAAGAACATTAGGGTTCCTAAGTCCGGTCTTAAGTGTTGCTTCCATTTTTCTTTCCTTTTCTTTTGTTTTAAGTCATAAGCACCTCAACTAAAGACAAGCAAAAAATATGCCAGTGTCGCCCATTTCGGTACCTTGAGCGAAACAAATAAGCCGAGAAAATGCTTGTAAAGAAAAGGACAGGTAAAGGTCCAAAGGAGAGGATGCGACGGATATCGAGGAAAAGAAAAACTCGGTAAAGAAAAAATAAACCTTTACCGAGTTTGTAGACTGCTGCTCACGCTTTCAAAGCATAAGCTTTAAGCCCTTAATAACGATGCGGACGATTGTTTCTTCTCAAGGAGTTGGCGTATCTAATCCAAGCTTGAGACAGGGATTCGCCGTCATTCCAAGTGAAAGTGCGGACACCGGCCCATAATTTCGGATTCCACATCGGTTCATCTGGAATACGAATAAAAGCATTGAGTCCCGGATATTCTTTCGGATTCAATTCCATCATGACTTTTTTGCAGTCTCTGACGAAATCACCATAGAAGTCGTCAACAAAGCGATCAAACTTGGAGAAGTCGATAGTGATTTCTCTGGAACCGGTTGGCGTTCTTTCTACGGAGAGAATTGGAGTACCTTCACTGTTCTTGTCTAGTCTGATATCAAGACCTTCGTAAGTTTCGTATACGGCTTTAGCGTAATCCGGAGTAGTTTGGAAGAATTCTTCGGCGGCCGGATGCAGTCTCATCTTTCTCAACCAAGGCTTGTTGGGAACGTTCGGGCCCTGCATTGTGGCTACTCTTGGATTTTCGAGCACTTCGTCAGGAATATTTAGACCCTTTTGATGAACCATTTCAGCAAAGGCGCGAGTGTCGGCTTTTTCCTGCATGATGCTTAAAATCTGCCAGACTTGTTCTAAGTCTTCTGCAGGAATGGAGAACTCGTCAACGTAACCGTGTTCTTCGTTTTCTTCACGGTAGTTCGGACGTTGATCCAAAGCATGAGCTACTCTCCAAGAACGGCCTTCGGAAGCCTTGGGAACCGGTCTCTTCGGTTTTGGAGGTTCTTCAGGGGCAGACGGTTCTTCAACAAACTCACTTACCGTCATTGTCGGCTGAATAAATTCCTGGTTCGGTTTAGGCTGATTCTTTTCGTTGCGGTTAGGGCGTTGATTTCGGAACTGCTTGCCTTGTCTGCGTAAGCCGAAACCTTTTTCATTTTGCTGAGCTCTTTGATTGATATCATCAGCTGCCGGGGCTCCGGATACTTCCTGGTTTTCTGATACAGGTTGGACTTCTGCAGCGGCGTTTTCAACCGGAACAGTGAGGACAACCGGTTCTACGGCTGGTTCCTGAGGCTGTACAAATTCTGGGACAGGAGCTTCTTGGACTTTGGTTTCAACCTGCTCGAAAACCGGAGCTGTCGGAACTGATTCTTTCGCTACGGGATTTTCGGGTTGAACTTCCAAGGATTCATTTGTTTCCGGTGCGGTTTTCTTTTTAGCTAATTTTATTACCGGGCGTTTTGGGGCGCTGGCTGCCGCATAACTTGGGTCTTCGGCAACCATTTTTTCGTAATCTTTGATCCATTTTGAAAGAGTTTCCGGCTTAATTTCAAGCTCTGCTGAAACGTTAGCGGCCGGCTCTTTTAAGAGCAAAACTCTTTGGACTGCCTGTTTTTTAAATTCTGGCGAAAATGAACGACGAGTGCGTTTTGTTTCCATATGAACATTAGGGCAGAACGCCCTGCAATTATTAAATATCACTAAAAATCAGATCTTTGGAAGTCTGACGTCTTTTTAAAAATTTGAGAATCTAAGAGAAAGCCGCCGAGAAAGTGGGCTTTACAGATAATCATTCATATTTCTTTATTTCGATTAATTGTAATTGGAAAAAGTTTGGTTGTGGAGGGCTATTTTTATTAATTTCTCGCTTTGCGCCGGATGTTGTATCAATTTGGAAATAGCATCTCTTGAAGCTTTTAGCAAAACAGAAGGAGATAGGAGCAGAGCGTTAGCTGTTTATGAGGTAGCAAGAAGAAGGCCGAAATTAAGGTTGATTTCGAGATTTGTGACACAGTGTGTAGCAAATTGAGTTGGCGCGCAAAACCTCCTGAGAATGTGAGTGTCTGAACAAAATGTAATAGTGTGCTATCTCAATGAGGCCTACTCATGTCCGTGGCGTGTCAAGGAACCGGACCGGAATATAAGCGCAAGCGACTACCAGAGAATATTGCCCAACCAAGTTACTCCACAGAAATCGGCTCTTTCTGAAGAACGTATCTGCGCTCTTTTATCAAAGATCCTTATGTGTTGGAGTTTTTAGGACTGCCTAAAGGCCTAGATTATTCTGAAAATATTAAACTGAAGGGGTCAAATTATTGACAGTAAAAAAACTTAAAATTACTGTCTAAATTTCTTAACTTAATGAAAATAAATATAAATAGTATTTTCCTAGGATTTTATTAGGCCAGTTTACACGAAATTCAGAGATTGCTCGTAAAATGATTTGAAGCAGATTGCTCGAACCAAGGTTAATAACGATGAGACTACTTCATACTTCAGATTGGCATCTCGGAAAGAAGCTTGCAGATCGTCCGAGAAAAGAGGTTTTTGTACAGTTTTTGAACTGGCTGTTAAAAGTCCTAAAAGAAGAAAAGATTGACTTGCTTCTAATCGCCGGAGACGTGTTCGACGGCACAATGCCTTCCCACGAAGCTCAAGAACTTTATTACGAATTTCTTGCGAGAGCTGTCAAGACCGGATGCCGCAATATTGTTGTAATTGCCGGTAATCACGACTCGGCTTCTTTTCTTGAAGCACCCGAACATCTTCTTAAATTCCTCAACATTTATGTGGTAGGTGAGGCTGAAGGCGATCCGAAAAAAGAAGTCATCGAGATAAGGAAAGAGTCAGGAGAGGTTGAAGCGGTTGTTTGCGCAATCCCGTTTTTAAAAGAAAAGAACCTTTATGTAATGGGTCGCGATGATGAACTTTCAGGCAGAGACGAGCTGATAGTTGAATCTACAAAAGCACATTTTGCCTCCGTAGTACAAGAAGGGGTACGAGTACGCGGTGATAAAAAGGTTCCTTTGATCGGAACGGGACACCTCTTTGTTGCAGGGGCAGATGTCTCGGATTCGGAACGGCAGCTATATATCGGCTCATTAGGTCGTCTTCCCAAAACAATATTGCCTGCAGAGCTTGATTATGTCGGATTGGGTCATATCCATAAGCCGCAAACTGTCGGAGGCGATATCTCACGCAACTACAGTGGTTCACCTATTGCTTTGGATTTCTCAGAGGGCAGTCAGCAGAAACTTGTCCGAATTGTCGATTTTGAGAAGGGTAAAGCCGAAGTAAGAAATCTGAATGTCCCGGAATTCGAGAAGCTCTCATTGATAACAGGGTCGCAGGAAGAGTTAGAAACAAAGCTCAGAGACTTGGTTCGGAAAGGAGAACGCTGTCTTGTCAGAGCAGAACACACGGGCACGATGCCTGCAAAAGATTTGTCAGGGCGTCTTAAAAACATTGCTGAGGGCACTCCGGTTGAAGTTGTTCATATTCGGGATTTAGCCAAGAAACAGTATTACTTAAGCTCGATGGTTACTGAAGAATTCGTCCATGAAATGACACCGGAAAGCGTTTTTGAGAAGCTTTTGGAAGATTGCTACGGCTTAAAGTCAGGTGCAGAAGAGTTGGACGAAGAAAAGAAACAAGAAATAAGAGAGCTGCACGAGTGTTATCAGGAAATCCTTCAGGAAATCAGATCAGGAAGCTAGTCGGAGAGAAGAATGAGAATAAAAAAACTGGAAATCGAAAACATCAATTCTTTGAAAGGTAAGTGGGCAATTGATTTCGAAGACGAGAATTATCAGAACTCCGGTCTTTTTGCGATTACGGGGCCGACAGGTGCCGGCAAGTCTACGATTCTCGACGGGATAGCACTTGCTTTATACGGCCAGACTCCAAGGTTGGGCATCCAGTCCGCCACTTCCAACGAAGTCATGAATAAAGAAAGCGGAGAGTGTTCGGCCAATGTTGAATTTGAAGCGAACCGTAAATTCTATCGTGCTACTTGGAGCCAAAGAAGAGCCAGGGGAAAGGTTGACGGTAATTTACAGGCCTCGGAACAGAGGTTGGAAGAATTTGACCCTAAAGCTGAAACATGGACGCCGATCGCACAACAGGTAAAAGAAAAAGCCAAACTCATTCGGCAAGTCACGGGCCTTTCTTACGAGCAATTCAGGCGCTCCGTTCTTTTGGCTCAAGGAGATTTTGCGGCATTTCTTAAAGCTGAAGAGAAAGAGAAGGCCGAGATTTTGGAGCAGGTTACCGGCACTGAAGAGTACAGAACCATATCAAGCAAGACTTTTGAAAGAAAAGCAGAAGAGGGAAGAAAGCTGGAAGGGCTAGAACTCAGACTGAAGGAAAAGACACTTCTCACTCCTGAGGAGCGACAAGCTAAAGAAGACTCTTTCAAGCAGCTGATCGCTAGTTTGGCAGACCTGGAAAGGTTAAGGAAGGAAATCGGCGAGAAGCTGGAATGGCGTAAAGACCTCGAAGATAAAACTCAGCATCTCCAAAAACTGCAGAGTGAAAAAGAAACATTGGATGCGCAGAAAGAGGAAATGGAGCAAGTTAAGCAGACCTTAGAAGCCAACCAAAAAGCCCAAAAATTAGACTCGACCTTTAATCTTTTATCGCAGAGCAGGAACGGTTTAGCAGATTTGCAAAAGAAGCTTCCGCTGGTCACCTCCCAAATCCAAACCCTTATTAGGTCAGAAGACAGCGCCAAGGCCTCCGAAATGCAAGCCGGGGAGGCGGTTAAAAGACAAAAATCTGCAAATGAGGCGTTAAGGGAGGTTTTAAAGAAAGTTGCAGAACTGGATTCTCAATTAAAGATCCAAGATTCGAATTTAAAGGAAGCGATCCAAAGAACGAGTACCGCCAAGGAAGAGGAAAAAAAGGCGGCAATAAATTTAAAGACCGGCGAGGATTCTCTTCGCGTCAAAGAACAAGAGAAACTCAAACTAGACAACTGGCTGTCAGCTCATAAGAGTGCACAAGTTTTACATGGAAGACAAGATGCTCTGACAGAACTGAGTACCAAAGCCGAATCTTTGGCTTCGTTGAAAAAAGAAACTTCGGCCGAGTTGGCCGATGTCGGCGAAAAAGTAAAAGAAACCTCCCAAGGGCTTACTCAGGTGAGCGCTGATGTAGCTAACGCAAAGAAAGAAATTGATCAAATAAAGAAAGCTATTGCTGAGAAAGAATCCCAAATCACGGACCAGCTTAAAGGGAGAGATTTAGACGAATACGAAGAAATTATTCGTGAACAAGAAAGCAAGAGCCGAAAGTTATCTGAAATAAAACCAATCTTGGCCGGTTGTTTCGAAGCTCAAGAAGCGACGAAAGCTAAGTCTGAAGAGATTCACACCACAGAAGGGCAGTTAAAGACTAATAGGGACTTGCTTGCACAACAGAAAGAACTTGTTGAGTCATTGGAATCTCAGAGACAGACTTTGGAGACTCTATCAGGAATTGAAGAACTCACGAAAAAAAGGGCCTTGCTAGTCGACGGGCAAGAGTGTCCTCTTTGTGGCTCCAAAGACCATCCTTTTGCCGAGGCTTTGCCTGAAGGTGTTCTAAATGCTAAAAAAGAAAGAAATAAGGTCGAAAAACAACTCAAAGAGGCTGAAAGCCGAGAAGAGGAGCTCTTGAAGAGAGTCTCGAGTTTGGAGGCTACGGTCGTCTCTACAAGAGCCGCATTGAATACAGAAGAAACCCGTTTACAAAAGTTCCGGAATGAACTCTGCGTACAAGCTAAAGGGCTCGGTTTTTCTTCGGAATGTGAGGTGCAGGTTTTGGAAAACCTTGTGATCTCCGCTGAACAAAAGGCATTAGAAGAAAAAGCACGATGCGAAAAAATAAAAAAGAGCGTCAGATCTTTTGAGAAGGAAAAGCAGACTCTTCAAGAGAAGCTTGCCAACGAAGAAACAAATATTCGAGGCAAAGAGTTTCAGGAAGTTAACCTCCAAAGAGATCTCAAACACCAACAAGAACAACAAAGACTCTTAAAGGAAAAGTCAGATAAAAACGGTCAAGACTGGACTGAGCTGATTAGTACTGCCACTCTTGAATTAAAAGACGGATTATCAAAAGCTTTTGGTAGTGAAACCTTTATAAAAGAGCTTAAACAGCTTCAAAAAGCGGGTAAGGATTTTGGTTTGAAGTCCGAAGAACTGCAGAAAGTCGTAAACGCTCTCGGTGTTCTTCAGATTGAGAAAAAAGCTCTCTTAGAACGGCATGACAACTGTCTTAAAGAATTGGAGGTCGCTGAAGTAAACCAAAAAGAAAAGCAAGCCGAGTTTGATAAAACAAAGGGCCAGAGAGAAGAGTTGTTCGGTACCAAAGATCCCGTAGTAGAAGAGAAAAGAGCAGCCGGCATACTAGAGGCCTTAGAGAAAAATTTGGCTGATGTCCAGGCCAAACAACGCAACATTGAAAAGGAGCTGATTCAAAAAAGAGCCGAGGCAACCGGACTGGAAAAATCCATCTCGGAAAATAACGAAAAATTAGTCCGGGAAGAAAGGAAGTGGAAAGAGGAGCTCGCGCACACCGGCTTTATGACGGAAGAAAAATGGAAAGAGAGCAAACTTTCTGATAAGGAACAGACGGATCGACAGCAAACTATTGATGCATACGGACAGAACCTCTTTGCAAAGAAAAATGAAATATCAAAATTACAAAAAGAAGTAAATGAGAAGACTCTGCAGAATAAAACGGAGTTGACTTTATGGGAGTTGGAAGAACAGAAAGCAAATAATGAAAAATCTATCGGCGAACGAAATAAAGAAATCGGCGGAGTAAGAGAAGAGCTTGATCGTGATGACAAGGTAAGAAATGAGTCAAAAGCTTTGCAAGCTGAAATTGAAAAGCAAAGAAAGGTTTTCGAAAAATGGGAACGGCTCAATAATTTGATTGGACAGAAAGACGGAGCCAAGTATCAGAAGTACGTTCAAAGTTTGACGCTCGAAACTTTGATTACCAAGACAAATAAGGTGTTGTCGCAATTATCGACACGGTATTTGCTGATTAAGAACCAAGCGGCTTCTCTGGATCTGGATGTGGTGGACAATGAAATGGATGAATTGGTCCGAGCCACTTCCAATCTTTCCGGTGGTGAAACTTTTATTGTTAGCCTAGCTCTGGCTCTGGGTTTATCGGAACTAACTAGCAATAAGATAAGAATTGACTCGCTCTTCTTAGATGAAGGTTTTGGGAGCCTTGATGAGGAAAGCTTGGATAAAGCATTGACGGCTCTTGGCAATTTAAATACTTTCAATAAAGAAAGCGGTCATCAAAAATTAATCGGTGTTATTTCTCACGTGGGCCAGATTCACGAAAGGATTCCGGTTCAAATTAACGTTACGCCCCAGCAGGGAGGTTCAAGTATTTTGAAAGGGCCCGGCGTTCAAAAGCTTGTATAACCGTTTCTGACCTCAATTGCACAAAGCGCAGGATAAACCTAAGCGCTTTGTGCATTTTTCTTTTGTTATATAAAAATTCAACAAAAAAACATCAAAAGGTTCCCATAGATAAGAAAGCAGTTGGTTACAATACAAAGATAACCGTTGCGCCGCTTTGGGTAACGGTAATTCGGCCGAAAAAGATTGAACCATTTGAGGTCAGCGACTGTCAGCAGTTCATTGAACATGGCCCAGGTCTTTTTCGGCTTTCCTAAGGAGTCGCTTATGTTGCGTAATCAAGTTAGTTCGAGAAGAACATTCCTCAAAACAGCCTCAGCCGCAGTTATCGCCGGCCCTGTTGGTTTGGCAACTGCAAAAGAAATTTCAAAAAATGACGAAATCAAATGGGACCGTGAGGCCGATGTTGTAGTCCTAGGATACGGTAATGCTGGTTCTAATGCCGCAATTGCAGCTGCAGATGCGGGTTCTTCCGTCATCATTCTGGAAAAAATGCCGGAAGGTGGCGGAAGCGTGTGTGTTTCTTCCGGCGGCTTCGTAGTGCCGACAAACAAAGACGACTACTACGCTTTTCAAAAAGCTTTGTACGAATTATCCAGATCTGAGTGGGATCCGGAAATCCTTCGTGTGTTCTGCGAGGAATCTCTCAAACTTGGCGACTATGTGAAGTCTTTGGATCCTCAAGTGACCTTAGCAATTTACGGTCACGCTGGTTACCAGAACCTTCCAGGTGCTGATTGCGTGAACAAGATTTCACCACGCAATGTTCCGGGCAAGAAAGGTGGAGAACGACTCTTCGGCATTTTCCAGCGAGCGGTAGAAAAGCGCAACATTCGTGTCCTTCTTAACACGCCGGCTCAACAACTTATTCGGTGCGGTAACGAAGTTGCCGGCGTCGTGGCTTTGGAGAACGGTAAACCGATTAATGTGAAAGCCCGAAAAGCTGTCGTTATTGCGACCGGAGGCTTCCAGTGCAATCCTGAGCTTATGCAGAGATATGTTTTCGGTAATCCAATGGGTTATCTGGGCGGACCGAGCCATACCGGCGACGGTTTACTTATGGCTCAATCCATGGGCGCTGATTTGTGGCATATGAATTCAGTATCGGCTCCGTTGGGTATTCAAGTTCCTGGCGTTAAAGCCGGTCTAGCGATGGTAACTAGACGTCCTGCTTTTATTTGGGTGGATCAAGACGGAAAACGTTTTGTTAATGAAAAGAAATTGGATTACCACTGCTCGTGGATGGCTGTTAACCAGTTTGATGCCATTAAACATCGTTATCCAAGAATTCCTTGCTACATGATTATGGATAAGACCTACCTCGAAGGAGCTCCGCTCATTAGCTCCGGAGGTTCAGGATATGCCATCAACAAAGAAGGTTATGTTTGGAGTAAGGACAACAAAAAAGAAATTGAATCCGGTGTCATCATTGAAGCTCCGACAATTGAAGAGTTAGCAAAGAAACTTGAAATTCCTAATCCGGCTACATTGGTTGACACGGTCAATAGATGGAACAATGACCTGAAGACCAAAGGAATAGATACTGAATACGGTCGTACTCCTACCGCCGATCCTAATCAAAAAGCGGTGTTTGTAGGAAGAGATGTTAAAGCCTGGTCAGCCCCAATCGAGGAAGGGCCTTTCTACGCTGTCAAACTGGTTCCGGTGATGTATCACACAATGGGCGGTCCGAGAAGAAGTGTGAAGGCCGAGTGCTTGAATCCATACGGAGAAAAGATTCCGCGTCTCTATGTAGCCGGTGAACTTGGCTCAACGTGGGGCTTAACATATCAGGGCGCTTGTGCCAACGCTGATACCATGATTTTTGGCAGGATTGCCGGTAAGGAAGCTGCAGCCCTGACACCGTGGTCATAACTTAACTTCTCGAAGAGGTCTTTCGTGGGCCTCTTCTAACTCCTAATCTTTCATTCAAGGAGTTGTGTTCTATAACTCAAGAATTTCAAATTACTTCAATTCTTTCTGCGCCTGAGAGAGTCAGAGTGCAGCCAAGGACATCCAGGACAAAAGAATCAGAACAATTAATAGCTGTTGTCTAAATGGTTAGAAGAGACGAGAAGGCTGAAATCCTAGAAAATTTGCTTGCTATTTATTCACAAGCCATTGTCTGAATCAAAAAAGAAGAATAAGTTAAGGGGTGTAAATATTAGGGTTTCTCACTAGAAAAACGCATGTTTTGAACTCTTGTTTTTCTTCAAAATCCTACCCATTGAAAATTCCCCTATTTTTTGTTTTTAGTAAAGACTTAGATGAAAACTTCTAAAAAACTATTAGCTGGTTTAATGTTCAGCTCTTTGGCAGCAGTCAGCACATCTGCTATGGCCGCAGGCTTCCAACTTACTGAGCAGAGCGTTGTAAGTATGGGTCGTTCTCATGCCGGCGCCGGTATCGTTGGAGACGACGTTTCTGCAGTTTGGTATAACCCGGCTGGTATGACTTTGCTTCCGGGAACACAATTCCAGATTAGCTCCACTGTCGTTGACCTCGATATTGATTACAAAGGTTTTGACGGAACTACAGAAAATGGCCGTGACAAGCCCGCTCCTATTCCTGCCTTCTTTGTTTCACATCAACTCACAGACAACCTCTGGGCTGGTCTAGCTATCACTTCTCCTTACGGGATGAAGATTAGATACGGTAGCGACTGGACTGAAAGAGAGAGAGGTATCAGCGGTTCTATCATGACTGTAGATATCAATCCGAACATTGCTTGGAAGGCAACTGAGTGGTTCAGCATCGGCGCTGGTGTTTCTGCTATGTACACTCACTCCAAGATTAAGAATGGCCTTCCCATAGTTCCTGTGGGCAACAAAGGCTATGTAACGGGAGGGGAGTTTGAGTATAAAGGCAGTGACTGGATGTTTACCTATAACGCCGGCATCATGCTTTCTCCTCTTGAAACCTTGAGATTCGGTATTTCTTATCGTTCTGCAGCTCATGTTCATGCTAAAGGCGACTACACTGTTCGTGGTAACCTCGGACCAATCGGACTCTCCCAAACTAGTCACGGCTATGGTGACCTTACTACTCCAGAAACGGTAATGATCACTGGTACTTGGGAAACTACACCATGGTTGCGTCTTTCGGCTTTAGCCCGCTGGGCAAACTGGAAAAATTTCAAAGATATGCGTTTTTATACCAATGCAGATGGTGGAATTTATTCTATGTTGAACCCACAAATGTCTTATACCCTCTCCCATATGACATTGGAGAATAATTGGAAGAGCGTCTGGTTACTGAGTTTAGGTGCAGATATTAAAGTCAGCGATCAATGGACAATTCGCGGCGGTATCGCTTTAGAGACTGATCCTATTCACGATCAAACTAAGAGAACAGCTCTTATTCCAGATACCAAGAGACTTTGGTTGACCTGCGGCGTTTCCTGGGCTCCAACTAAGAACTGGCAGATCGATGCTGCTTACGGCCACATCCGCGGAATTGGTCACAGAAAACTGTATAGAGACCACCACAACGGTAGTTATACAGAAGTCGGAAAATTCGAAAAGATGAACGCTTGGATGGGCGGCTTGCAGGTCCAATACAAGTTCTAATTTAAGAACTGCTCAATTTGAAGTGTCAGGAAGTTTGCTCCTGGCACTTTTTTATTGGCGGTGCGAAAATCAAATTTTCTTCTTGAGAATTCTTATGGATATCTTTGAGCCTTGGCCGAGTATTGAACTATTGACTCCGTGCCTTTATACCGTGACTGAAAAACTCGACGGCTCAAATTTATGTCTCAGTATCACCGATGGGGAATTTAGAGCCTTCACAAGGCAAGGAAACAATGCATTTGATGCTATTCCTATTCTGAAGAAACATCAGGAGCTTTTTACGCCGGTTAGGAATGCATTCGAAAGAGAATTACAAAAATCTCCTCTGGACAGCGTTCTGCCGAATTTTGGAAAAAAAGTTGTTGGACTCAACATTTACGGCGAGTTCTTAAATTTTTTGAACATGAAGAGGATTAAGTACTGTCCTCCGAAAGCAGCGTTATTTAAGATTTTTGGTGCCAGCGTTGTATTCTCGGAAGGAGAGGGCAAAAGAAGTTCCTATCGATTGCTGTTTCCGGAAGTGGAAAAATTGCTTGAAGGCTTAGGCTTGAAAGATTCCTATTTAGTTCCTGTTCAAGAACGGCATGTGTCTATTTCTGAGATTTTTTCCAGAAGAGACTTTTGCATAAATAGTGCGTATGGGAATGCCCGGGTAGAAGGTTGGGTCTTTCATCCTGAGTCGCCAGGAGCCCGGACATATAAGCTGAAAACACCGGAATTTTTTGAGCGCTTAGCTTCTCAAAAAAAGAGAGAGACGAATGGGAAAACTTCTGAGCTGGCAGAACTTTATGATTCTTTTTTCACGGAGAGCAGGGCTTTTTCAGTTAAGTCTAAATTTGGCTCTATAACTGCGGCAAATTTGGGAGAAGCCGTGGGCGCTTTCCTTCGAGATGTCCGGGAAGAAGCCTCTAAAACAAATCCTGAGCTTGTTTATTTTTTCTATACAGACGAAGCCTTCAGGATTAATCAGAAGGCTTTTGTGCTGATGAATAGATTCAAAGAAGAGGCTTAAGAAGGTAAAAAAGCGCTGTCTAAATTGATTCTTTAGACAGCGGTCATTTCAACAGGAGTTTACAACTAACAACAAGACAGAAACTTATCTTTGCAGAACGTTACTTATCTGCTCTGCTGTGTGCATCAAATCATAGGTTTGAGAGTCATCAAAAGCGGCAAAGACATCTCCAATCTTATCGGTAATGACATACATGTCTTCCGGTGTCTTTTGAATCCAACCTAAATCTACAAGTTTTGCTAATTTACGGCGAACAGTTTCTCTTGGAATGCCAGTCACTTCGGAAATTGACAAAGCATTGCAGGCGAGAAGCTGAGGCTCTGGCGCATTTGGTGAGCGAGGCTGAAAGCCGCGTCTTTCGTCATAGAAGCGTTCAGTATTTCTAGATGCAATTTCACCTAAAACCAAGCAAAGTGTTAAATCACCGTCATAGGCTTGATACATAGCGCGAAGACGGCTCGTCATGAATCTAAGCATGAGGACAGAAAGAACTTCTCTGTGTGCAGCATAGGCTTGCGGAGAGACTCCATTTGGAATATGCATAGACGGCAATTCAGTCGGAAAAGCTGCTCTATCCTTAGGAGTGCGGCGCATTCTTAACATTTTTCCCTCCATTCGTTCCTTTTTTAGTAAAAAACTAGTGTTTTTACTATGGTAGCCATGATAACGGGAAATCCCGTAATGAGCAAATACTAACCCGTGTTATATATCACGCAAACACGGTATAAACTAAGACTTTATAGTAAGTTCTCTTTTGTAAACAAATAGTTACGAAGCTAAATAATTAGTCAAATTTTACAAATTATTACATTTTTGATTTACTTTTCACTTTCGTATGCGAACTATTTCTTTTTCTTTAAATCAATAAGATAAAGAAATTTTTTACTGAAAAGAAGTAAGAAGGTTTCTTGTTTTAATGATTGAAATGCAAGATTGTTAATAGTTTCCCCCGGGATTTTGAGATTCTATGAACTTTGGAAAAGGCAGAAAACGAAATATCTAATATTTTTAAAAACCACAATGGGCGTGGCTTGACAAGATTAGTTTTCCTGTGTAGAGAGAATAAAGAGCCTCTGCTGTCTTTTTACGAAGCGGTAATTGTTTTTGTAAAGTCATCTGGATTGCGGTTATCAAAGATATGTAGTTCCTGTCCGAATAAATTCTTAATCTTAAGAAGCGAAAAAATTTTCGGGTGGCAAATTCTTGATCGAAGATCTCATGCTCTCTTCTCCGTAGGGGGAAAATATTTGCTCCCTTGATTTCTATCTCATTTAACGAAAGTTGATAGGTGTCAGATCTAGACGTTAACCGGAGATATTCTTCTTTTACGAACTCTCTCAGCCTGAACTGATTGTTTTGAGGAGTAAGGCTAAAAATCTGTCTCCTAAAGTTTAAAATTCCCGAAACTATTGTGAAGGAATAAGAGTCAATGTCTGAGCAAACTGGATTTAAAGATTTCGGTTTAGATGAAAAGTTATTAAAAGCGGTTGAAAAAGTCGGCTACACAACACCGACACCTATTCAAATCAAGGCCATTCCGGTTGTCTTGGAAGGAAAAGATGTCATGGGGGCCGCTCAGACCGGAACAGGTAAAACCGCTAGCTTCGGACTCCCAATTCTTCAAAATTTGCTCAAATATGAAAATCCCAGCGTCTCTCCGGCACGCCATCCTGTACGAGCTCTTATATTGACGCCGACGAGAGAATTGGCACTGCAGGTTGCTGAAAACCTAGAACAATACGCTTCTGAAACGAAACTTCGAGTTGCTTGCGTGTACGGCGGTGTAGATATTAAACCGCAATCCATAGAGTTAAGAAAAGGCATTGAAGTATTGATTGCCACCCCGGGACGCTTGCTTGACCATTTGGAACAAAGAAATACTTCTCTAAAGAATGTTGAAATAGTGATTCTCGATGAAGCGGATCGCATGCTGGACATGGGCTTTCTCCCGGATATCACAAAAATTCTGAAGGAGCTTCCTCCGAAACGTCAGGGGTTGATGTTCTCTGCAACGTTCTCTCCTGAGATCAAAAAACTTGGACAGAGTTTCTTAAATGAACCGGTCATGATTGAAGTTGCCAGACAAAACACGACGGCTTCAACTATCACCCAGGAACTTTATGAGGTTCCTGATGGTAAGAAAACAGATTCTCTCGTCGAAATTCTCACGACAAAAGGAGTCGATGATCAAGGAAATACTCTGCAAGCAATTATCTTTGTTAATTCCAAACTAATGGCCGGTCGCCTTTCAAGGCAGCTGAACAGATACGGTTTCTTGGCAGATGCCATTCATGGAGATAAATCTCAGGAAGAAAGAACTAAGACCTTGGGAGCATTTAAAGACGGCACTATCAATTATTTAGTTGCTACGGATGTGGCTGCACGCGGCCTTGATATTCCGGATATGCCGTTGGTTATCAATTTTGATATTCCTTTCATGGCCGAAGATTATGTTCACCGAATCGGCAGAACCGGCCGTGCCGGTGCTAAAGGATTGGCGATCAGCTTGATGACCTCTGAAGATGAAAACAACGTTGAGGCTATCGAGAAGTTAACCAAAAAGAAATTCAATCGAATCGACTTATCTCCGAAGAGGGTCAAATTCGATTTTGTAAATCCTAATAAGAAGTACACCTATCAGAAAGTAAAACAGGACGTTGACCCGTTCTTTTTGAATCCTTATGTCCCGTCTAAGACAGTTTCTCAAAAGCCTGTCGCTAAAACGGTCGCTATTGTTGAATCAATTCACGAACACAAACCGAAACTAGTCGCAGCTCTTCTGGGAGGAACGGGGAGAAGAGGTTAGCGGTTTATTCCGCGAAATACGGGCTCTTTCTCCAAAGGTCAATTGCCTTGGAGAAAAAGCCTTCGCAGCTGTCAAAAGAAAATCTCTCGAAACCAAGGTGTGTCCAGGCCTTGTCGATTTCTGCGTCAATATTTTCTAAATCAAGTCCGGTTGCGCCGTTTTGCTTAGAAAGTTTTTGTCCGTTCTCGCCGAGTACGAGCGGAATATGCATATACGAAGGGGTGCGATATTTCAGAGCTTTCTGCAGTTCGATTTGCCGCGGCGTATTGTCGAGCAAGTCTGCACCCCGGACGATATGAGTAATTCCTTGTTGATGGTCATCTACGACGACTGCCAATTGATAAGCCCAAAATCCGTCAGCTCTTTTTAAAACGAAATCTCCGACTTCCTGCTCTATATTTTGTCGGTACTCACCGAAGTGACGATCTCTAAAGAATCTGTCCTCGGAAGGAACTTTAAAGCGCCAAGCCCTGATCCCTTCGGTCAGATGTTTGTCTCGGCAGATTCCGGGATAGATGTTCGCCGGTTTTCCTCTGGCGTTTTGATATTCAGCAATTTGTTTACGAGAACAGCTACAGCCGTAAACAAATTTATTAGTAATTAGGTAATCTAAGGCTTCTTTGTACAGATGATGACGATCTGACTGATAAACGATAGGCTCGTCAGACGAAAGTCCTAGAACTCTTAATGTTTCAAGAATCTTTGGGGTTGCCCAAGCCGGTTCACGCGGAGGATCTAAGTCTTCGATGCGAACAAGCCAACTTCCGTTATGCGCTTTGGCATCAAGATAGCTGGCAATAGCACAGACAAGACTTCCTAAATGCAGTTCTCCGGTCGGAGAGGGTGCAAATCTTCCAATATAGGTGGCCAAATTATCCTCAGTCAGCTTACGGGCAGTTCAAAAGATCTTACTCTTCTTCACCGCCGCCTGAGCTTTCCTGTTTCTTTGGCTTCTGGGGACTGTCGAACATGCTTTGAGGAAGCCCGACCACAGCTGCATCTCTTTGCTGATTAGCTCCTAAAGTTAAACTCGGATGAGAGATGATTTGAGGAGCTTGCGTCGGATGAGGAGTTGCACTATCCGTATTCGGGTCTGTCAGATGGGGCGGAGGACTGGAATGAGTCGCCTTAGCGGAAACCGACGGTGCGTTGTTGCTCGTTGCCGGTGTAACGCTGACAGCATAGCTTGGACCCGGCATAATAATGCCGTTGGCTACGCAGGCATCATTGATTGCATTTAGAAAAGCAGCTTCCAAGCGGTAAGGTTCCATCAGTTCAATTGGATCAACCCAAACGACAAGTTCAACGTTAATGCCGAAATTTCCGAAGCCGGTGATACCGCATTCAACCTCGTGGTATTGGTCGGGCTTGATGCAGAAGGGGACTTGAATGGCCGCATTCTCAATAATTTCTTTGACTTTTCTAAAGTCAATTCCGTAGGCAACGCTGAAGGGAAAAATCTTTCGGACGCCCCGAGGATTCAGCGTGTAGTTGGTAAAAGGTTTGTCAATCAGGTTCGCATTCGGAACGATGATATCTTCACCAATCGGCGTAACGATTCGTGTAGCACGAATCGTAATCATGTTGACTTTGCCGATATGGCCGGATGGGGTGCAGATAACGTCCCCGACGCTCACAGCTTTTTCCGTGATAAGAATCAAACCGGCGATAGAGTTGTTGACGATGGTCTGTAAGCCAAAGCCGATACCGACGGAAAGAGCGGAAACTAAAATAGCTAAGTGGGTAACCGGAAGACCGATGGCGGCAAAGCCGAACATCAAACCTGCGCACAGAATTGCCCAGTGAACGAACTTGGCAAACATCTGCAGGGATTCCATGCGGACTTGACTTCCGCGGTGTTTGCCGATGCGCGTAATACTGGCTTCCGCAGCCTTCCCTAAAAAATAGGTGACTATAAAAATAATCACGAATTCAATCAGATCGAAGCTGTTGATGGGAACGCCGCCAACCGTAAATAAGTTTATCTTCAGCGGCTCAAACAAAGGACTTAAGCTGCTGAAGGTATGCTCAAGAAGGTTGAGATCTGAATTTGCTGACATAGAAAGCCCTCAATCAATATAAGGCAAGACTACAAGAAATCTTGCCTTACTAAGTTCTCTTCTACCTCAGAACGGTCGCCAAGAAATCAGCTAAATCTCCAATCTCGTCGAGATCTATTGAGTGCTGCAGGCCTGGATAGCCATGGGCTGAAAGTTTGTCAGCACCGAGTTTCCGTAGGTAACTAACGGAGATTTGGGTAAAGGCGGGGGGCACGACAGAATCTTCTTCTCCATAACCGATGAAGATTGGCGATTTGATAGCGCTCCCCACGTGCTCAACTTCTTCTTTATCAATTAACGGGAGGTATCCGCTCAATCCGAAGAAGCCTCCGATCGGCTTATCAAGCTGAACAGCTGCGTAAAGAGTCATGCAGCAGCCTTGAGAAAATCCGCCTAAGAAAATCCGGTCTCTTGGAATGCCTTTAGATTCTTCTTCAGAAATTAATCTGCGGATGAGTTGGAATGTTTTTTTGATTCCCTCTGCGTCTTCTCTGTCTCTGCTTTCGAGACTGTAAAGATCGAACCAGCCCCGCATCTCATATCCGTTGTTCATTGAGATTGGAATATACGGAGCATTAGGTAAGACCATTCTTGTGTTTTCTAGAGGAGCGCCGCTTGCAATCAGCTCTTCTCTGAAATGGCCGAAATCGCTTCCGTCGGCTCCCAAGCCATGAAGCATAATGATGGCGGAGTCGGCTTTTCCTTCAGGTTCAAGAATCAGAGAATCTATGATTTCAGGACGCTTGGCAGATTTCGGACGGAAGGCTTTAACGTATGTGGCATCCGTTTCAATAGTCGGACCGCCGATTAATTCTATGCAGTAAGGAACGGCAGCAAATACGCCGTTAACGCCTTTAGCAGGCAGACCCTCTAAAGTCTCTGCAATGGCCTTAGGCTGACCCGGAAGATTAATGATGAGAGCAGCGTGGTCTTCGGTTTCTCTTAATGCACCTACTTGACGGGACAGAATAGCGGTCGGAACAAAAACGGAAGAAATTCTTCTCATTTGTTCTCCGAATCCGGGCATCTCTCTGGTAGCGATTTCTAAAGTCGCATCAGGAGTGACATCTCTGCGTGCCGGTCCCGTTCCGCCGGTGGTAAGAACTAAGTCGCATTTTTTCTCATCAATCAGTTCTTTCAAAACGGTTTTAATCGTTTCTTTATCATCCGGAATAAGTCTTTCTTCGACTTCAAACGGATTCAGGATGACTTTGTTGAGCCAGTCTTTAAGGGAAGGAATTCCCAAATCTTTATAAGTGCCTTGAGAAGCACGATCAGAAACGGAAACTAAGCCGATTCGGGTATTTTTATTCATCTGTATCTTCCTCATCTTCTTTGACTTCAAGGATCAACGGCGGCAGCACCATGTTATGAATGAGTCTGTAAAGTTCTCTGGATGCTTTGGGAGGTTTGTTGTTTTGAGCCTCTTTTCTGGCGTTGCGGATGAGCTGGCGAACTAACTGGACATCTACTTCCGGGAAGTCAGCGATAAATTTTGTCAATGCTTCGTCTTGTGCAATGAGAGCATCTCTAAGTCTTTCGGATTTATGAAGAGCTGCCACGGCTGCTTTGTCATTACCTTTAGCACGGTCGATAGCTAATCTGACTTGATTGCCGTCTAAAGATCTCATGTATTTGCCGATGAGCTGCAGCTGACGTCTTTTAGCGCCGAAGCTTCTCATTTTGTGAAACTCTTGAAGCTCGGCGAGAATTACGTCCGGAAGAGGAATTTTGGCTAAGGTTTCGGGTCCTAATTCCGTAAGCTCTTTCCCAAGATCCTGCAAATATTCTGCTTGTCTTTTTAATTCGCTTTTGCTTCGTCCGGAGTACTCTTCGTTGTCGTCTGTATAGTCTGTCATTTTTTACTTAATAATTGGTAAGGATCTCCTTGTTAGGAGTATCTTTAAAGATTCCATTATCATAGTCTCCTCGACGGTTGTAACGGCAGATTAAATGAAAAAAAGCCCCACATTAAGTAGTAAAGACTTTCTTGAAAACCAAGTCCGATACGCCTTGGACTATGCGCTCTCAAAAGGAGCCACTTCAGCGGCTGCTGAAGTGCAGGATCAAAACGGACTCAACATTAACGTCCGTAATTTGGATGTAGAAACTCTCGAACATACAAGAGACAGAAGTTTTGCCATCACTGTCTATATCAATCAGAGAAGAGGCAGTGCCTCAACCGGTGACTTGACCCGCGAAAGCATTGAGCAGACGGTAAGAGCGGCGGTCGATATCGCAAACTACACCTCTGAAGATCCTTGTGCAGGGCTACCGGAAAAAGATCTTCTATGTACTAAGTTTGAAGACCTTTCTCTATGGCATCCGTGGGAGATTTCCTCTGAAGAGGCGATCGAAATCTGCAAGGCTGCGGAAAAGGCGGCTTTAGAAGGAGATTCTCGAATTGTGAATTCGGAAGGATCTAACCTAAGCACCAGCGTGGGAAGATTTGTTCTGGGCAATACTTTAGGGTTCTGCAGCGGCTTTGATTACAGCAACCACTCGTTGGATACCTCAGTCATTGCTGAAGACGACAGCGGAATGCAAGTGGGGTTCTGGTATGACATGGGAGTAAGCCCTTCTCAGCTTGCTTCTCCGGAAAGCATCGGTAGAGAAGCCGCAAAAAGGGCTGCAGCCATGCTGTCGGCAAAGAATTTATCTACAAGAGAATGCTCCGTTATTTTTGACCCTTATACGGCAAAAAGCTTGATCAGACTCTACATCTCTGCGGTCTCGGGCTCTCAGCTTTACCGCAATCTCTCTTTCCTGACAAATTCTCTGGGAACTCAGGTATTTCCGGAATTCTTATCAATGAAAGAAGATCCGTTTGTCCAAGAGGGCTATGGCTCTGCTCCTTTCGATGATGAAGGTGTCCGACCTTCCAAGAGATTTTTCGTTGAAAACGGAGTGGTCAAGGGATATTTTCTTTCAACTTATTCCGCAAGAAAGCTTGGCATGAAGACTACGGGAAATGCCGGAGGGCCTTACAACATCTCTCTTCACACCGATCCAGAGCATGAAGAAAAGACGCTTAAAAAGTTGATGGAAAGAATGGGAACGGGACTTCTCGTAACCTCCTTAATCGGACAGGGAGTTAATTTGACTACCGGCGATTATTCCCGCGGAGCTAAAGGCTTCTGGGTTGAAAACGGTAAAATAGCTTATCCGGTTGACGGAATCACCGTCGCCGGAAATTTGAGAAATATGTTTTTGAATGTCGAAGCAATCGGTCAGGATATCCTTGCTTCCGACAACTATCGTACCGGTTCAGTTTTGATCAAAAATCTAAAAATTGCTGGTAACTAAGGATCGAGAAAAGGTCCACAAGACCGTGTCAAAGATTATTATTTGCTTATAACTTTTATATCACCAAGGAATCAAAAATGCAGAAAAAAAATATTGACTGGGCCAATTTGAGCTTCGGTTACCAGCCGACTGATTTTAGATTTGAAGCAAGATGGAAAGACGGTAAATGGGATGAAGGAAAACTTACCGACAATCCAAATATTGAATTGTCAGAAGCTGCTTGCGTTCTTCACTATGCACAGTGCTGTTTCGAAGGCTTGAAAGCCTATGAAACGGAAAAGGGCGAAATCGTGACTTTCCGCCCGGAAGAAAACGGCAAACGTATGTTCAACACGGCAAAGCGTTTGGAAATGCCGAGCTTCCCTGTTGAGAAGTTTGTTAAGGCCGTAGAAGATGTAGTTCGCGCCAATGCAGCATGGGTTCCTCCGCATGGAACAGGCGCTACTCTTTATATCCGCCCGGTAATGATTGGTTCCGGTCCGCAGATAGGTGTAGCTCCCGCACATGAATTCATCTTAAGAATCTTTGTGATGCCTGTCGGCTCTTATTTCAAAGGCGCCGTCAAGCCGATTAAGCTCAAAGTTGCTGAGTATGACCGTGCAGCTCCTCATGGAACAGGCAACATCAAGGCCGGCTTGAACTATGCTATGAGCTTGTATCCGACAATGGAAGCTCATAGAGAAGGCTATGCAGAAAACGTTTACTTGGATCCGGCAACTCGCACATTCGTTGAAGAAACCGGCGGCACAAACATCATGTTTGTAGACAAAGAAGGAACTATCGTAATTCCATCTTCTCCGTCTATTCTTCCGTCTATCACTCGTCGTTCTTTGGTTGAAGTCGCAAGAGATATCTTAGGCTACAAGGTGGAAGAACGTCCGGTTAGATTTGACGAAATCAAAGATATGCAGGAAATGGCCGTTATCGGTACAGCCGCTGTTTTGGCCCCTGTCGGAATGGTCCACTCTAAGGACGGCGATATTTACCTGCCGACCGGAATGGATAAGATTGGTCCTGTCAGCGCCAAGCTTCGCGAAACCTTGACCGGCATCCAGATGGGCGACATTGAAGATGTTAAGGGCTGGGTTCACAAGATTGACTTGAATAAGTAAGATTAACTGACTCGTTAAAGAAAGAGGAGGCTGCGGCTTCCTCATTTTGTATGAAAACCAACTTCTATCAAGACCAATAAAAAAGCTGAAGATCGAGAAGACCTTCAGCTTTTTAACTAAGGAAAGATGCTTATTCTCTTTCAGCTAAGATTTTCTTCCAGCGTTCAACTTGATAAGCAACTTGGTGCGGTGCAGTGCCGCCAACGTGATTGCGAGCCTTCAAAGAACCTTCGAGAGTCAAACTAGCATAGACGTCTTCATCAATGAGAGGATTGAACTGTTTGAGTTCGTCCAAAGAAAGTTCGTGAAGTTGGCAATTCTTTTCAGAAGCCAAGCGAACGGCGCAGCCGACGGCTTCGTGAGCATCTCTGAAGGGCAGGCCTTTTCTGACAAGATAGTCGGCAAAGTCAGTTGCAGTGGCAAAGCCTTCCTGTAAAGCCGCTCTCATTTTTTCTTTTCTTACCTGGATTCCCGGAACCATTTCTGCAAAAGCTCTGAGAGTGTCTTTGACGGTATCGATCGTGTCAAAGAGAGGTTCCTTATCTTCTTGGTTGTCTTTGTTGTAGGCAAGAGGCTGACCTTTCATCAGCATTAAGAGGCCCATCAAATGGCCGACAACACGGCCGACTTTGCCTCTGGCAGCTTCGGGAACGTCCGGGTTCTTCTTCTGCGGCATGATGGAGGAGCCGGTAGTGAATCTGTCCGGAAGGCTGATGAAGCCGAAACCGGAGGACATCCAGTAAACGAGCTCTTCAGACAAACGGGAGATATGAACCATTGTCAAAGAAGAGCAGCTGCAGAATTCAACGGCAAAGTCTCTGTCGCTGACGGAGTCTAAGGAGTTTTGTGTAACGGAATCCATGCCGAGCTGGGCGGCGGTGAATTCGCGGTCGATTGGGTATGTTGTACCTGCTAAAGCAGCGGCACCTAACGGAGAGATGTTGACGCGTTTATAGCAGTCTAAGAAACGTTGTCTGTCTCTTTCGAACATTTCAACGTAGGCAAGCATATGATGGCCGAAAGAAACCGGCTGAGCAATCTGCATGTGAGTAAAGCCCGGCATCAAAGTGTCGACGTTCTTCTCAGCGATGGTGAGAAGGCTGTGCTGTAGGTGCTCGATTAAAGAAACGATTTCTTTAATTTGGTCTCTTAAATAGATGCGGATGTCTAAGGCAACTTGATCGTTTCTGCTGCGGCCTGTATGAAGGCGTTTTCCGGCATCACCGATAAGAGATGTCAAACGAGCTTCGATATTCAGGTGAACGTCTTCGAGCTCCAGCTTCCATTTGAAGGTACCGTGCTTGATTTCTTCAGAAATCTGTTTCATTCCGCGTTCAATGTCAGCCAAATCTTTCTGAGAAATGATTTTGCTTTTAGCGAGCATTCTTGCATGAGCTAATGAACCGGCGATATCAGCTTCTGCCAATCTCTTGTCGAAACCAACGCTGGCAGTGTAACGAAGAACAAATTCAGCCATCGGTTCGGAGAAACGTCCGCTCCATGCTTCTTTTTTAGAAGCCAGAGGGTCAGCATGAACTTTTAAGTGCTTATCAGAAGACATTTTTACTTAGATGTGTTTTTAAAAACAGTACATTATAAAGAGTTAGCAGGCTGATTTTTAAGTGAGAAGCAATTTCCTACATCTTGAAACGAGACAATTTTGGAAAGGAACAGAAGATTGTCTCTAGGACAATTTCCAATATCTTTTACTTCAGAAGCCGTATACCTTTATGAAGGTATGGATGAAGGAAGCGATGAAATTTAGAACTTATTTGATGGCTGTGCTGCTTGTCTCGGTGACAATACCATGCTTTGTCATGTCCGGACTTCAGTATAAGATGGCAAGCGAAGATATCGCTAAAGAAGAGAGAGTCCAACAGCAACTGTCCGAAAGTACAGGAAAAGAACTCTTGTCTCGGATTCAAATTGCACAGCATCTTCTTCTGACTGCGTCCGAGTTCGTAAAAATTGAAGGCTTAAAAGATTCGGGGCGCATCAATAAATTTCTTGAAAGCCTGCGGGAAAACTTTCCGGACTTCTTAAACATCCATATAGATAATGCTTCCGGCTTTTCCGTTTCATTTTCTCCGGAGAGAAATTCGCGAGGCGAAAGCAATATCGGTGTAGATCACACGGGAAGGGCCCATTGGCTCAATAGAACGACAGAAAACAGAGTGCAGGTTTCAGGTCTTGTTAATGCCCAAGGAGCTGCAACCGGAAACATTATCAATCTTTCAACGCCTATTACTCAGGATAAAAGAATTATCGGATATGCGGTTGCGGCCGTTAATCTAAAGAAGCTGGCCGAGCAGGTTCTTCCTCAATCTTCTCCGGAAAGATATGGAATTGCGATTGCGGACGGATCCGGCAAAATTATTTTTTCTACCTCTAAGCATTTTCCGATTCCTGAAATCTTCCCGTCAGCAGAAATTGAGAAGGTAAAGGAGGAAGGAACTGCCTGGGTGTCGTTGAATTTTGGAAAAGACAAAGAAGAGTTTTTCAGAAGTTATTTATCGTCAGTACCCGAGGCAGGGTGGATAGTTGCAGTTTTGAGTTCTCAAAAGGCAAGAGAGGAACTTATCTGGAAAATTGTTTTGTCCAATGGGTTGGCGTGGCTTTCTATTCTTCTTCTGACGGCAATCGCTTCTATTTTTGTAAGTTCTCCGTTAGTTAATTCCATCGGCAAACTGTCTTCGCAAATCACGGCCGGCCGTTCGCGTCCTCTAAAAGGCGAAGTTGTGACAATTCCAAAAGAGCTGCGTATGCTTCAGCATAAGTTTTCATCGGTTTCTTCACAGCTCAACCATGCGAATACGGAGCTTTTTGAACTCAATGCAAAACTTCAGGATGAAGTAGAAAAGCAAGTTAAGAAAGTTACTGAGAGAGAAGGAGTAATGACAGCGGTATTCACCGGGCTTTCGGAGGGCTTGGTTTTACTCGATGAAAACGACATCCTCCGATTTGCCAATGAGGCCTCCGGGAACATTTTCGGCAAGGAATTAGCCGGAAAGTCTTTAGATACGCTGTTTGAGGAAAAGACGATTCAAAGGCTTAAAGCCGGCGGGACACTTCCGGTCATCTGTCCTTTGGATAACGGCAAAGTTCTATCTTTGCGCCTTTTTTCTCTAGCGGACTCAGAATACTTAAAGAAGGCTCTTTTTATCCGTGACGTGACATCCGAAGAGCAGCTTAACAAATTAAAAGAAGATTTAATTGGAGTGGTGGCTCATGAACTGAAATCTCCTCTTTCGGCAATTCGGCTGGAAGCCGAGGAGATTCGCCGAATGTCGGGGCTGGATGAGGTAAAAGAAAAGGCCGATGAACTTCTCCGCGACAGCGACAGCATGAAAAAGCTTATTGAGAGTTGGCTTGACGTTTCTCGGATGGAAGCAGGTGCTTATCAAATACATAAGGAGCTCTGTATGTTGGCTCCTTTAGTACGGAAGGCGCTCAGGATTACGCGGGCAAACGGTGATTTTGATTTTAATGTGGACATTCATGAAGACGCTAAAATTATTTGGGTTGACCGCGATGCTTTCGTGCAGATTTTGACAAACCTAATTTCTAACGCCGTGCGTTATGGTCATCCGGAGAGAAAGCCTGTCATTTCGCTTGAAGCATATAAAGAAGACAACAATCTTATTCTCACTTTTACGGACAATGGTGTAGGGATAGAGCCATCGAAAATAAATAAGGTATTTGAGAAGTTTTACCAGGTTGAAATGAACTCAAAACGTAAACCGGGCGGGACCGGTTTAGGGCTGGTTATCGTGAAAGGACTAATTGAACTTCATCAGGGAAGCGTTAAGATCCAAAGTGAAGTAGGGAGGGGTACCGTTTTTATCATTACTCTTCCGTTACCGGAGGCCAAATGAAAATCCATCCTTTGATTTTAGTTATCGATGACGAAAGCAAAATCAGACGTTTCGTCTGTCAATCTTTGGAAAGAGAGGGTTTTGATGTTGCTTCTGCCGGGGACGGAGAAGAAGCGTTAGAAGTTTTTGAAGCACTTTCAGAGAAACCGGACTTGGTTATTGTGGATTACATGATGCCGGAAATGGATGGTCTGGAATTCTTAGAGGAGTTCAGAAAGTCAGCTTCTACGCCGGTCATTTTTCTTTCAGCTCGCTCAGAGACCTCCGTCAAAACAAAAGCATTAGAAGCAGGCGCTGATGACTACGTCGTCAAGCCGTTCTCCGTTGAAGAATTAACTGCTCGAGTTAAAGCGGTGCTTAGAAGGGTAGGTTCTCAAACAGATTCCACCGTTACTCAGGATCTCATCAATGGTCCTTTAAAGATGGACATCGGCAGGAGAAAGTTTTATTTCAACGATAAAGAGATCAATCTTCCCGATACTGAGTTTAGGCTAATGGCTGTGTTAATGAAAAAGCCGGGAATTGTATTTACACATGAGGACTTGCTCCGGCAAGTATGGGGAGTCGAGTTTATCGGAGAAACCAATTACTTGAGGGTTTCTTTTGCGAGGATAAGAAAGAAACTGCGTGCAGCAGGACTGGAAGAGCCTTTGATTTCTTCTTACTCGGGAATCGGCTACTACATGGAAGACTATTCAGAGTAGCTTTGTAGCACTTTTGTAATCTTTTTGATTTTTCTTTAGCGGTCGTGTTTTGATTTTTTCTTAAGATTTACTTAACCCTTCTAAGTAATCCAAGGAGAACCACATGACACAGATTAAGTCATCTAGAAGAAATTTTCTAAAGGCATCTGCCTCTTTGGTGGCTGTCGCCGCACCTTTTTCTGCTTATGCCGCAGAAAAACCGAAATATGATGAAGAAGTTGACGTAATTGTTGTAGGCTCCGGTGTTTCCGGAACGATCGCCGCGATTGCCGCCGCCGAAAAAGGCTCTAAAGTTTTGCTTATTGATAAGATGAGCCGTTTGGGCGGAACATCCAGAATCAGCGGTCTGAACTTTGCTTGCGTAGGTTCTCCTCTGCAAAAAGAAAAAGGTGTCCAAGACACTCCGGAAAAGCTTGCTTCTGACATGTACAAAGTCTCCGGCAACATGGGAGACTATGAAAAAGCATTAGAAATGGCTAAAAATACAGCCAGAGCAGAAAAGTTCATGACAGAAAGAGGAGTTAAATGGGACGGCCGTCTTCTTAAACTTGGCGGTCACAGCGAACCTAGAGTTCTTGTGTCTGTCGGAGACGGCGCCGGACTGCTGAATGCGTTGTGGAGTCACATGAAAACTCTCAAGAATCTTGAGACCAGACTTCATACCAAAGCCGATGAGATTATCCTTGATAAGGATGGAAAAGTCGAAGGCTTAGAAGTCAGGCAAGATTACTATTTCGATACTCCAGAAACTGACGATCTCCAGAACAAGACCGGCACTAAGAAGCTAATCAGAGCAAAGCAGGGCGTTATCTTTGCAACCGGCGGATATTCCCGCGATAAGGCCTTTAGATCTATTGAAGTGCCGTTCTTAGCAGGTGTTGCTACCACAACTAACCCGGGTGCGACCTCTGGTGCTCTCAAGACCATGGTAAGAGCAGGGGCTCAACCGATGCATTTGTCTCTCTTTAGATTTGCATATCCGCTGCCTACAGAAGACATGATTTGGGGCGTCATCGTGGATCCGGCAACAGGTAAGCGTTTCATGAGTGAAGGTGCAACCCGTAATGCATTGGCTCAAACCGTTCTCTTAAGAAGAATGCAAAACGGAGACAAGAAGCCGTTCATTATTTATGACGAAAAATCCCTCGCTAAGTTCCATAACTTAAACCGAGTTCAGAGAAGCTTGAATGGTCTTAATGGTATTGACGGAACGATGACTAAGTTTAATTCCGTGGAAGAGGCTGCTAAGGCTTTTGGAGCAGATCCGGCAACTGTAAAGAACACCGTAGATGCTTATAACAAAGCAATCAAAGAAGGCAAGGATCCGGAATTCAACAAACCTCTCGATAGATCCGGACGTAAGGTCGAGCCGCTTGATTTCTCTGCCGGAGTTTACGCGATGCCTGTAAATCCTCGTCTTAATTACACTCCGGGCGGGATTAGAACAGATTTGAAAGCTCGCGCCCTTTCAATGGAAACAGGAAAACCGATTGAAGGATTGTTTGTAGTCGGAGAAGCTTCCGGAGGCCTGCATGGACAGGAAAGAATGACCGGATGCTCTATGCCCGAATGTGCCGTATTTGGTTTGATTGCCGGCGAAACCGTTGCTGACAGACCGAAACAATAAGGAGAAAGAAATGAAAAAAATACTTTTAGCTGCTGCCGTTCTTATGAGTTTCGGGATGACATCGGTTTCAGCACAGATGCCGAGCATGAGCAAACACAGTGCTCGCGGAGTGCAATGTACAGTATGTCATAAAGGCACAGAATTTAAGCCGGTTCCTACATCTCAATGCGTTACATGCCACAACCAGGATGCTTTGGCAAGTAAAACTGATCGGCTTAACTTCATTTCTAAGATGAAGAATCCGAAGACTGGAGAAGTAAAAGAGCACAAGGCTTTAATTAATCCTCACAATAGTTACCACTTCGGCAAAACCGAAGACTGTTCTGATTGCCATAGAGAGCACCGCGCCTCTGTTAATGACTGCGGAACTTGCCATGATGTAAAAGCATGGGGAATGAAAGATCCGAAATAAAAGGATTTGGAAAGTCTAAAGTTACGTGCTGTTAGACACAAAAAAAGCAGTTCCTAGCTATAGAAGTTGGGAACTGTAATTTTTTGCTGGATATCTAACTCCGATGAATGGAGTTCGTTTATCCAGAAAGAGGTGCCTCTAAATTTGGATCTTCTTTAAATTGCGTGTTGGAGACTGGGGATTGGGTCGAGGAAGCAAACCTTTCGGTTATAGTTCCGGTCTAGGCTTTACCTGTCAAAATCCACATTTCATCAGTTAAATAGTTTCAAGGGTCGATGCCTTCTCTGGCCAGGACGGCGCAGGACACGTCCTTTCAAAGGATGTGGGAGGGGGCGCTCTCTGAAGCTCGACGATAGCTTAATTAATATTTGTAGCAGTAATAAGAAAGGACCTAAATGAAAACTGCCAATAGAGCGTCCTCTCTTGGCAGTTCCTTTTAAGTACTAAGTTAGAAAATTAGAAGCTGTGAACCAAGCCCATACCGACTGCGTAGCCATTGTGAACTAAATCAGCTTCAGCAGCAGTGTGTGTTTTCCAGAGCTTGCCACCGTGAGTGTAACCAGCATACCCATAAGCATATGTGCGCTTGCTGAGCGGATAGCTGTAACCAGCGTTAATGCTCCATCCATTGTATTTGTCTTCGCCGGAAGTAACTGTTTCATCCTTTCCGAATACAAATTTTGTACCTAACTTAGCTGTACCGCCGAAAGCTGGAACGGCTGTGCTGAGACCGAAGGCGTTCTGCTTGTATGTGTCAGAGCTCCAAGCATATTGGTAGATACCAGACAATGTTGCAACACCGAAGTTATAGTTTGCGCCAGCTGTGATGGAGTATGCCGGTTCTTTGTATTCAACACCGCCTTTAGCGTCTGTTGCTTCAAAGATAACAGAACCGTCGAGAGCGCCAACCTTTGTCTTAACACCTAAGCCATAGTAGTGGTGGTTTTGAGACCATTTAGCGTCGTCAGCTTTAGTTCCATTGGAATACATTGCGTGGATTGTTGTACCACCAAAGGCTGGAGAAACATAGGAAATTGCGTTGTTAATACGGCTATTTCCTTTGCCATATTTTGTCCAAGAGCCTGTGTCTTCATAAGAAGTGCCGAACTGCCAACCGGTAAGAATTGTCTGAGAACCAGCACCAGAAGCAAGAGAACCGAATCTACCGAAGCTCAATGTACCGAAACCGCCCTGGACGTAAAGTCTGCTTTCTCTTGTGAATGTACCATCACCGTTTGCTGTTGCACCAGAGTCAAGGCTGTAGCCTTGTTCGAGTTGGAAACCAACGGCATAACCATTGCCGAGGTCTTCAACACCTTTCAGGCCCCAGCGAGAGCCAGAATCAAAACCGGATGTAGCTTTGACAACTGTATCGGCTTTCTTAGCTTTGCTGACGACAACCCCGCCGTCAAGTTTGCCATACAGAGTAACGTTAGAAGCTGCGAATGCAACGGAGGAGGCACCTAAAACAGCTAAGGCGATAAGTGTTTTTTTCATTTGTAAATACTCCAATTGAAGTTGAAAACTTGCAGAAAGTTCAAATTCCTGGCAAGAATTAATCTGCGATGTAATTTTGGGACAAGTGTGTCCTCTAGGCAACTAAAAATGTTGTTTTTTGCACAAAAACAACAAAAATTCGAAGAAAAGTAGTGTTTCTATGTAGTTTTAATGCAACAACTATGAACTTTCAGCTTTTTGTTTTTTAGTAGTTTCGTTGCTTTCAAGCAAAAGATCCGCCCATTTTTGCATGACGTCTCTTCTTTCCTCCAATAGGTCGCTCCTTTGATAAGCTGAAACAACTTCATTTCCTGTGGAATGCATCAACGATTTCTCTGCAACTATCTCGTTAATGCCTGTTTGTGTGCACCAATCTCTAAAAGTAGAGCGCATCCCATGCATCGTGCAATCCAACTTTAGACCGTCCTTCAACAATTTTCTCGGTGTTTCTCTTCTTATCGGTTGTAAATGATCCTTTGTGAATACAAAGTTACTTTGAGATTCTTTCTTTAGTATTTTCAGCATTTCGACAAGCTGTCTACTTAAAGGAACTCTGAAGACTTCGTTTTTTCCGTCCTTTCTTCTAGAGGGCGGGCAATTCCAAATCTTTTTTTGAAAATCAATCTCGCTCCATTGAATCTGAGTGAATTCAACGCTTCTAGTAGCAGTTAAGATTCCGAATAAAAGGCATTTGTAGCCAATAAAGTTATTTTTCGTTAGAAAAGGAATATTGTCTCGAAGTTCTTGAAGCGTCAGAGCCTTGAAATGCGTCTTTGCTTTGCATTTTTCGGGCGGAGGAAGGTACATCTCAAGGTTTGCTTTCCAAATTGCGGGATTTTTTCTATGGTATTTCCCTTCATTAATAGCATAGGAAAAGATTTTTTCTAAACGCCCTCTTAATCTAGAGGCAGTCATTGTCTTATTTGTCCAGATTGGCTTCAAGATTTCTAGAATATCCTGGCGAGTAATTTCTTCGACCAATTTTTCCCCAATCTTTGGGAAGGCATATGTCGTTATAGAAGAGGTCCAAGAGGATTTTTGAGCAACCGTTTTCCACAGTTTCACGGAAGCTAAAGTTTCGATGGTCTGTAGAGCGAATTCTGAAAATTTTGGAGTTGGATTAGTTGATAAATCCAAATTTTTGGGACTTGCTATATTCAATAGACTTCTAAATAAATGAACTTGCTGTTTAGCATCTGCCATGGTTATTTTTCTAAGGCTTCCGATATTGCAATCTTTTTGATTCCCTTCTTGATCAACATAGCGAAAAAAATAAGTTCTGTATTTTCCATTGCCCCGGACGCGTAAATAAAAATTTCTTTCTAATCTGTAAACTCCATCGGTCAAAGAATAAAGCTGTGACTTAGTGTATTGACCTATCTTCGAATGTGACATTAATACCTCCAATTTGAACTTCGGATTGAGACTCAGACGTTAAAAATTTCCCCAAACCCGATTGGAAGTTTGAAAGAGTTGCCAGGAATTTGAACTTTCTGCAAGTTTTTAACGTCAATTGGAGTATTTACAAATGAGAAAATCACTTATCGCTTTGGCTGTAATGGGTGCTTCCACAGTTGCATTCGCAGCTTCTAACGTAACTCTTTACGGTGTTATCGAAGAAGGTGTTGTCGTTCAGAAGGCAAAACACCAAGATACAACAGTTTCTTTAAAATCTGGCTTTGACCAAGGTTCTCGCTGGGGTCTTCGCGGGGTCGAAGAGCTAGGAAATGGATACAGCGTCGGTTTCGTCTTGGAAGAAGGTTTCGATGCTGATACAGGTGCTAATACAGCATCCAACTCTGCCGGTAGAGTTTTCGGCCGTGAGTCTCAGTTGTTTGTTCAAGGCGGTTTCGGTAAATTAGGATTTGGTCGTTTCGGTACCTTAGCTTCTGGCGCTGGCTCTTATCAAGTGCTTACTGGCTGGGCCCTCGGAACAGGTTTCGGTTTGAGCGCCTGGACTAGCTTTGGAGGTAGTTTCAGCCGTGCAGATAATGCTGTTGCTTACCGGACACCTTCCTTTGGCGGTTTAACAATTACCGCCATGTACTCCAACGGCTATACTGCAGACGATGCTAAGTGGTCCAAGAACAACCACTACTATGGAATTGGTGCAAAGTACGAAGCTAACGCAATCAAATCAAGCTTAATCTTCGAAGCTATGGATAATAAGGGTACAGAAGTTGCTGCCAAGACAGCTGGCTCCTTATTTAATATTAGCCAGTGGGCTGTTGTTAAAGGTTACGATCCTGCAAATCTTACAGATCCTCAAAAAGATGAATATAAGAAATGGGCAGAGACAAGCCTTGATGATGCAACAGCAGCTAAGAAGCGTGCTTTAATGATTAACTATGGCTTGGAATACAACATGGGAGCATGGACTCCAATGTTCGCTTATCAATGGTTCAACCAGGACGGCGGTAAGAAGACTCACATGTTTGGCCTTTCCGCAAAAGTTGGCGTAGCCGGTGGCGATATTCTCGTCGGCGGTCGTTACCTCTTTGGTCATGACGAAGCGTTAACAGGTGACGATAAGGTTCGTGCATGGAATCTTGGCGCTGCATATATCTATCCTCTTTCTAAGAGAACAGCTGTCAAGGCCTATGCAGGCTATGCAGACTCTTCCAAGGGCTGGAAGGACAAAGAAGAAGTTGCTTACAACGGCTACCAATTGTATTTAGGTCTGCGTCATAGCTTCTAATCTTTTTTAAATAAACTGAAAAAGGGCCTTCTGCAGGGGTCCTTTTTTTATACCTGTAAATCTTCAACTGAATTGCCAGGAATTTGAACTTTCTGCAAGTTTTTAACGTCAATTGGAGTATTTACAAATGAGAAAATCACTTATCGCTTTAGCTGTAATGGGTGCTTCCACAGTTGCATTCGCTGCTTCTAACGTAACTCTTTACGGTGTTATCGAAGAAGGTGTTGTTGTTCAAAAGGCAAAACACCAAGATACAACAGTTTCTTTAAAGTCTGGATTTGACCAAGGTTCTCGCTGGGGCCTTCGTGGAGTCGAAGACCTTGGAAATGGATACAACGTAGGTTTCGTATTGGAAGAAGGATTCGATGCTGATACAGGGGCTAATACAGCATCCAACTCTGCAGGTAGAGTTTTCGGCCGTGAATCTCAGTTGTTTGTTCAAGGCGGTTTCGGTAAATTAGGTTTTGGTCGTTTCGGTACTTTAAGTTCTGGAGCCGGTTCTTATCATATAGTTACTGGCTGGGCCATTGGAACAGGTTTCGGTTTGAGCGCTTGGACCAGTGCCATTGGCACAAGCTTTAGCAGGGTAGATAATGGCGTCGCCTATCAAACACCTTCCTTTAATGGATTGACACTCAGTGCAATGTACTCCAACGGTACTAAAGGTGATGATGCTAAATGGTCCAAGAATAATCACTATTATGGTATCGGCGCTAAGTATGACGCCAATGCAATCAAATCTAGCTTAATCTTTGAAGCTGTAGATAATAAGGATACAGCAGGTCTTGAAAAGAAGAAGACCCAGTATGTTATCAACTTCGGCTTTGAATATAACTTAGGTACCGTCACTCCGATGTTTGCTTATCAATGGGCTCATCAAGATGAAGGTAAGAAGACCAATATGTTCGGTCTGTCTGCCAAAGTTGCAGTCGGTGGTGGAGATGCTTTAGTTGGTGCAAGATACTTGTTTGGCGATGACGATGCTCCAACAGCAACAGATGATAAAGTTCGTTCTTGGAATATTGGTGCCGCTTATATCTATCCGCTCTCCAAGAGAACAGCACTTAAAGCCTACGCTGGTTATGCTGATTCTTCCAAAGGTTGGAAAGAAACAGAAAATGTGGTTTACAACGGATATCAGCTCTATGTGGGTATGCGTCACAGCTTCTAACCTTTCGTAGATAAAATTAAAAAAAGGACCTTCTGCAGGGGTCCTTTTTTTTATGGCTGTAAATCTTCAATTGAATTGCCAGGAATTTGAACTTTCTGCAAGTTTTCCACTTCAATTGGAGTTTTTACAAATGAAAAAATCACTTATCGCTTTAGCTGTTTTAGGTGCATCTTCCGTTGCATTTGCAGCTTCTAACGTTACTCTTTACGGTGTAGTTGATGCTGGTGCTGTTGTTTCCAAAGTAAAACACAACACAACAAAAGTTCAGATGAAGAGTGGCTTTGATTCAGGCTCTCGCTGGGGTTTAAAAGGTGTTGAGGAACTCGGTAACGGATACTCCGTGGGTTTCCAACTTGAACAAGGTTTTGATGTCGACACAGGTAGCAACACAGCCTCAAACTCTGAAGGAAAGACATTCGGTCGTGAATCTCGTCTTTTTGTTTCTGGCAACTTCGGTCAGCTTGGATTTGGCCGTTTTGGCTCTCTCGGTAGCGGAGCAGGTTCCTACACAATTCTCCAAGGTTGGGCTTTTGGAACTTCTTACGAAGACCAAGGCTCCTGGACTAGTTTCGCAAAATCTAACAGCCGTGTAAATAACGCAATTGCCTACGTTTCTCCATCTTTTGGCGGATTCACTGTACACGCTATGTATTCTAACGGTACTGTTGACGATGCAAACAAATGGTCAGAAAACCGTCATTACTATGGTTTAGGTTTGAAATATGCTGGAGACGCAGCTAATGCAAGCTTGATTTTCGAAGCCTTGGATGGAAAAGGAACAGGCGGAGAACTCGAGATGGGTACTGCATTTAATTCCTATTTGAAGACCTTAGGTCTTGAGCTGTTTGAAGGAGATGAATTAAAAGCACTCAATAAGAACAAGGCTGAATTTAAAGATCGTAAGACGGCTTACAACATCACTGCTGGTGGTTCATATAATTTTGGTGTTGTAACAGCAATGGGAATTTACCAATATGCTTGGGAATCTGATATGTACTCCCAACATGCATTTGGGTTAAGTGCAACCGCCCCTCTGGCTGGTGGTACAGCTAAGTTGGGTGCCCGCTTCCTTCTTGGAAAACTTGATGGCACAATGAAAGATGCATTTAAGTCCGCCGATTTAGACACTAAGTACAGATCTTGGAACATTGATGCTGGGTATACTTATCCGCTCAGCAAGCGCACTTATGTCTACGGCTTTGCAGGATACAGTGATGGTGGCAAACTTTATGCCAACGTTGAAAATGGAAAATACAACGGCTGGTCTGTCGGCACTGGCTTAGTCCACAAGTTCTAATTCTTTAGACTAGTTACTAAAAACAAACGGATGGGAGAGGACGCTTTCTCGTCCGTTTTGTTATGCGTTTCCTCTTTTTTACTCCTGCTTCAATCTTATGGTTTAGTGGATAAACAGGCTTGACTGTTGGTAGCCGGAGAGCAATAGATCAAAAATATTGATCGTGAGAGATAGAAATTGGTCTTCTCTCCATAAACATAAACTTGAGTTCTTTTGGGTTTTGCTAGGTACTTCGGTTTTGACATCAGATACGGCAATATTCTTGCGGTTCGTTTCAAAGAGCTAGCCTGAAGACCTAAAATTCAATTATTTCCTGATTACTAAGGCCTCTGTTT
This sequence comes from Turicimonas sp. TL08, assembly GCF_054660695.1. Taxonomy (NCBI): domain Bacteria; kingdom Pseudomonadati; phylum Pseudomonadota; class Betaproteobacteria; order Burkholderiales; family Sutterellaceae; genus Turicimonas; species Turicimonas sp. TL08. The sequence continues at coordinate 10,577 of NZ_BAAGDP010000010.1, read as the reverse complement.
TGGGCAGTTTTGGAAGAGGTCAATTTATCCTAGCTATAACGTTGCCGACTGAGAGCTGAAGAGCGCGCATCAGGATACTAACCCAATCATAGTTTTTATAAAGGATAAATATTTCCTATTCGAGTCATTTGGCTCTCTGTCAAGATGTCCTAAGAGTCCCGAAAGAAGGCTGTCAAACTATGAAAATTTACGCTCAAGTCAATTCTTTTCGCTCATTGTCTCTTCAATGAATCTGAGTTCTGGGTATTTACCGTTATGCTCCCAGGGCGAGAAATTTAATATTGACATCTCTCGCGGAAAGAATTCTGAAGTACTCATCGGTAAGAGCAAGATGTTTCGTAATAAGGTGTGCCCATATATCAAGGAAGCTTTCATTCTGACCTTAACTGGAACAAGTTTGTTCAATATTTTTGGACTAGAGATTACCCCTTAGTTTCATGGGAGTTGGTTACCCGATAGTTGGCTTATTCTAGAATACCGGTCCTATAAATAAAAAGATCAATCCTAGGAGTTAGAGCAATGCAAGCGCATAAATTGACTCGTCTCAGTCTTGCCTTATTGACAGTTTTCTCTCTCGATACTGGGTCTATAGCTGCCGAGCCTGAAAAAGTCACTATTTACGACACAGACGGTTCCGAATTAGTTCATTTTTTGGTTCTTCCTGAAGGCGAAAAAGATTCAGATGGTTTCGTCTCGACAGGAATTTATCCTAAAGAATTTGATTCAGCACTTCGCCGTGTATTTTCCCTCAACAGGAATCTAGTTGGCAGCCAGAAGGGTGCGACTCCAACCATTTCTCTTATTCCGTACAAAGATACTGAAGACATGGGTAATGCCTTTGCAAGTAGTGATGGTAAAGGTTATTTAGGTTTTACCGATTTTTCATCCGCTTACGTAGGAACTGGCATTCCTGACGCAGAAAAAAAATACACCGGTTGCAAAAATTGGCATAAACGTTCTTGGAACAAGTGCAGATGGTGGTGAAGGTATGTGGACAATGGAGCCACAGCCCTCTCTTCCTCAATCACCGAAAGAAGACATATTCAGCGTGATTCTTCATGAGCTATTTCACGCCTATGGATTGAATGCGGATGTGATCCAAGTATTGGAGGGGCCAACAAAAGGAGTCAGATTCAATAACGAGGAAAATTTCTCTATATATTCTTCGGGACTGCGGGATTATTTTGGCACTTCTGCAGCACCGGGGATGGAAATCAAAACATTTAAATTAGGGAAAGAGCCGTCGGTTGAGGAACGCAAGGACGCATTTTGGATTGGAGTTCAATACACAGGAGAAGGTGCAACGGAGGAAGCCTCAGCCGGAAAGGGATTGTATTACGTAGGAAAGCATGTGACAGAGGTGCTGGGAAAAGACACTAAAATTGCTCTTCCCGATGACCCGGAAACATTTGTTCCGGGCCTTCCGATAAACAGCATAGAGATTGGCGGAAAAGAGTCAACCGACGAGACACAAGGCACGGATGACAGCAACCAAGTACAGGCCAATAATGGCGGAGAAGAAAGCGATTGGGATTATGAGTTTTCTCATGTCGAACTCCAGAATAGTCTTCTAAGCCACCAAAATTATCGGAACTGGGGAATCCCCATGGAGGCAGAACTTGCGCTATTGCAAGATTTGGGTTTGAAGATAGATAGAAGAAACTTCTTTGGTTATTCCGTCTATAAATCCGGAGACAATGCTTCATCTCTTAATACCGTTGTCAACACTAATCCGTTTTATGCAAGAAATGAGGACGGAACTTCTTTCATCGTCGGAGCTCCTAACAAAAACTTATACGGAATCGGGTTACACGTCTACGGGAGTTATAACCACGTAATTCAGAAGGCAGACCTGCTAGCTGACGGAACTTTTGGTATTGGTATTCGAGTCGACGGCGCCAACAACATCATAGATATTCCTGAAGGAACTCGCATAACGGCAAACGGTGAGCAAGGATACGGGGTTGTATTTTCCTACGGTAAAGAACACGTTTTAAATGTTGAAGGAAACGTAGAAGCAACAGGACCGAAAGGAGTCGCACTAAGATTTGATTTTGGTCAAAACATGCTTGGGCTGGCAGGTGAAAGCCGCGGTTCCTATGTCTGCACCGAATGTTCTGATCTGCCGGATGCTATTGATGGAGCACTGATGAATGAAGTCAATGTTCGAGGACACTTGAAGGCAGCCGCGGATGGATATGCAATTTATATTTCCGATAATGCTCACGTAAAAGAAATCAATATTCTTCCCGGAGCAAAAATCGAAGGAAAAATTCAGTCTGATTGGAACCGCTATTTGGAGATTGAAACTTCAACCGTGGCAGACACAGATGATGCGAAAGAGGAATATCGGACGGCATTAAATTTCGGCTCCGAAAATAAAAACGGCTTAGTGGACTACGCTTACGACATATCCGGCAGCAAGAGCATCGAGATGAATATTGTTGGCGGACAGGTAAATTTCACTGGAAAAGCCGAAGTTCTGAACGTCACTGTCGAAACAGACGGCGTGCTTAGTGGAGGAGCTCATTACATCCTTACACCTAAGGATTCAGAGGTGGCGGCATTAAGTTTGAATGATCAGAAAAAAGACTTGGGAGTCTTTTTGAACAAAGGAACTCTCAAGGCTGACAGTCTTAACGGCATACCGGAAATTCAGGGTGATTATATTCAGGAGGATACCGGAGTCCTTCAGTTGAGCGTCAACGATGATGGCTCATTGATTAAACTGCCTGTATCTGGAGGGTCTGTTATTAAGGGAGGTACACTGAGAGTACTTCCTGATCCTGGTTTCTATGAAGAATTGACTCCTGTTTCCACAGAAAATCTGACTACCAGCGATAGTGAAGTTCCGGCGCAGAATCTTGTTTGCGAAATTAGTCCGGATTTCTCTTCTCCAACTCTGAGTTTTGTGGCCGAGCCCTCTGCCCAAGGTGTTTCATTGGTGTTGAAGACTTCTCCATACGAAAAATATGCTCGCGGTTCTGCAGAATCTCAAATCGGCACGATCCTTTCTGAGAATAGAGCAACTGTTGAAAGTCAGGAGGTGAAAGATCTGTACGCCGGTTTTGACTTCTCCGCTTCAGACGGTTCACAGGTAGATGAAGGGCTCCGCTCGCTTTCCGGACCGATTTACTCTCAGAGCATTCTTGGTTCTTTCGGTGCCCAGCGCATGATTCATAACGCGATGGAGCTCCGGAAGACGAGAAACTTTGAGCACGGTACTGACGTATGGGCCCAGCCTTTCGGAGGTCGTGCTTACGGTAAAAACTCAGATGATTCTTACTCCAACCGTGTAGTGGGTCTTGCCTTCGGTGCGGAGACAAAGAATGATAATCTGCGTTACGGAGTAGATTTCGCCGCAGCTCACTATTCTCTGTCTTCCTCTCCGTCTTCCGTTACCTTCAGAGGTAAAGGCGTATGGGGCGGCGGACATGTAAGCACCGATGGAACTGTTACTACCGATACGTCTCTGATGGTTGGCTTTCTGGACGGAAAGACAAAAAGACATCTGAACATCGGTTCGTTCCAGCAAAGTTGCAAGAGTACCGGACTCCAATACTCTTTGTATCTGAGTTCTAAAGTCGGTTTGCCATTGCAGCTGACCGAAAATTCAACGTTTAAGCCTATTGTCGGCGCAGCGTGGGAACATATCTATATGCCTTCCCGAAACGAAAAAGGAAGTGCGGCTGCAAAGTTAAACTGGAGACACGGAAACTTTAACAGCTTTGCTCTAAAGGGCGGTTTTGAGCTGTCGCATAACTTCTTGACACAAGAGAAATCTCAAGGTTCTGTTTACGTACAGTCCTTCTACGAAAGAGAACTTCTTAACCGTGCCGGACGTTTGTCCGGATCGTTGAACGGACTACAAGGCTCTTTTTCTAAGTCAGTTGATTGGGACAGCAAAAACCGCTGGACAACTGCAGTGGGGGCTTCATACCGCAGCGGACCGTTTAGCGTGAAGGCTTCTCTAGCTACTGAGGTAAAACCTTCACATGGTACTTCTGTATTCGGCTCGTTAAAGCTAACCCGTACCTTTTAAATAATTAGAGCTGTTGGAGCGTTAGTGTCGGTTCTTCGAACTAACGCTTCACTGCTTTTTACAACCTTGATAAGCTCGAGCTCTCAGGCAAAGAGTTCCGTTAGATGAAATTTCCTGTAAAGCTGTATGAACATTTTTGAATGTCAGGTTGATTCGGCAATAGAGGAGGAAAGCAATGCCTGACGCAATCGGTGGAAAAGAATCCAAAATCCCGTTCAATTTTCACTATTTGTTTGGAATACAAAACTGTCTGTATTTCAGGCTCGTTATCTTTGAGATGAACATTCGATCAAAACACATTCCATTACCCCTCTAAGTCAAATAGAAATCGATGAAGAGCTTCTCGCCTGTCGTGTTGCCTTAATTCCATGAATGAAGACGAGCTTTGCTTCGAGGGGTACAAAGTTCCGGCTGCTTGATTGGAAATTATGAATTGTTATTTGGAGATTGCTCGTTTGAGAAATTATCAATTTATTCCAGGCAATGTGCTCATTTTTTTCTAAAAATTAACGTTTCCTCTTTAAAATTAGAACAATTCATAGGATAATCTCGTAAACCCCTATAACTCTTGATTTTCTTAGTCCCTAGTAACTGCGATGAGTTTCCGACAGTACCTATATGCCATCTTTTTTGCATGTGTTTCGGTTCCATTATTGGCTCTCGGAATTCAGCAGTTTTTCTTTGCAAAGGAAACTTTGGAAAACAGAGAGCTGGTAAGCAAGCTTTCTGCAGAACTTGTCGGGCGAGAGATTCAATCACGACTAGAAATTGCTAGGACCGTCGTAGAGTCCGCTGCTAATAAGCTTGCTGCAGACGGTGCTAAAGATCCGGAGTTGTTGAACAGCTATTTAAAGGACTTGGTTGTTAAAGTTCCTTATATCCTCAATATTCATTACGACAACACAAAAGGCCGTTCAATTGCCTTCTACCCAAAGATCAACAAAGAAGGACTCTCCAATATTGGTGTTGATCACACGACTAGAGATCACTGGAAAAAGATTCAATCTTTTAACACTCCCGTAGTCTCCGACGTAGTCAAGGCCGTAGGTGCGGCAGACGTTCCAATCGTTAACGTCATCATTCCTGCAAGAAATAAAAAAGGGAAACTCGTTGGTTATGCAGTCTGTGCTTTGAACTTAAATCGATTGGTTGATAATGCCACAAGCCGAATTGCACCGGGAGAATTCAGTATTTGGGTTTTTGACAGCAAAGGCGTGCCGGTATTCACCACTGATCTTGTTGCCACTTTAACTCCATATTTGAAGCCTCAGGAAATTTCAAGAGTGTTGAAAACAGGTGGAGAGTGGGTAACCATTGAAAGAGGAAATGCAGCGGATTTGTCCGGCTACCTTTTGCCATTGCCGGATCAAAATTGGGCTGTCGGCATCTTTAGAAAAGTCCCTGATAAAGAAACCGAACATGGTGTATTGGTCTGGACCAATATTCTCTTCTTCTTGCTCGTATGCTTGCTGACTTTGATTGTGGGAAGCACGGTAAATCAGGTCTTGGTCTCTAAATTCAAGAAATTGATGAATAGTGTCTTCGATTCAAAATATCCATGGAGCAAAATGGACTATATTGAATCTCCTGAAGAGTTCGGTCACCTGCAGAAACTCATAAATAAACTAAGCAATCAGGTAAGACCAAACAAACCTGAGGCAAATGATATTAACTTTGCCGTGGAAAGAGAATTTCATAGAAGGATTTCAGATTTCTCTGAAAGAGGAGTCATCTTGAATAAGGTGTTTGATGACTTCTTAACAGGTTTAGTCCTAGTAGATAAAAACGGAGAAATCCGCTTCGCAAATAAGATATCTCGCAGACTGATGCCGATGGCCCAACCTGGTTCGGATTTCTTGGGCTGCCTCGATCAGTGCTTTTCCTCGGATGTTCCGTCTAAAGAATGGCTCGAACGGCTGAGAACGCAATTGACTTTCATGGCAACCGGGGAAAAATATGAGCTCCGGATGTATTCGATAAAAGATTCAGGTGTTGTCGATAAGGTCTACGTCCTCGTGCGAGAAGAATAAGGGAAGGCTCTGAGAGCCTTCTCAGACAGTTAATCCTTCAGGAAGTACTCGACAGTCGTTACCACTCTCACATTCTTGATAAAAGGAGTGTTCTCGTCTCTGTCGGTGATAGAGAATATGCCTTGGTTGGCTCTTCGAATTTTTCCTAAGGTCGATCCGGAATCCATAGCAAATTTCTGTGCGGCTTCTTTAGCATTCTTTGTGGCGGCTTCGATCATTCCCGGTTTAATTTCATTTAGCCCGGTGTATGAATATTTAGTCATGTAAGAGTAGTCATTAGTCAAGCCTACGCCGGCCTTTAACAAATCTCTTTGCGCTTCGTCCAGTTTACGGACCACATCAACCTTGTCTGATGAAATAGTAAGCACCTGAGTAATCATGTAACGGAACGGTGGACGCTGAGAGCCGTAGTTGTCAGCCAAATTGTCGCGCAGTTTCGGCGCGGCAATAGTGATTTCCTCATCTGTAAGACCACCGTCTTTGAGATATTTCAAGACCATGTTCTGCTTGACTTCCAACTGGTCATAAACTTGAGATAAATCATTTCCCATTTCACGGAAGCTTACCGGCCAAATAACATGATTGGCCTTAACTTCTTTCTCTGAAAGGCCTTTGACTGTAACAACTCTGTCAGCGTCTTTAAATCCTCTGATTCCTTGCTCTAGTTGGCTGCCCAGAGTAAAGGCTCCGGCAATAATGCCGACGGCGAGGAGTGAAGAAGAAATTATTTTGGTGTCCATTGAGAACCTCCTAATGATCTTCTTGAGATTCTAATGTCTTTATTAGACGAGCAAACTCAAACCAGGAAACAGCTCTCATCACCAGCGAAGAGGTTTTAGGTCTCTGTCTTCAAGGTAAAATCATTTGAAATCAAAGAGGAATCTAAAATGATCAATCGTCGCCAATTTTTAGAGACTACCGCAGCATTAATAGGATCTTCTCCAGTTTGTTCAGCACTTGCTCAGCAAAATGAAACTGCAGAGGTGTTTTTCTCCAAAGATATTTCGCCTCAATCTTTAATCAAAATGTTTAAGTTGGTTGGCGGAAATTTGAATGGAAAGATAGCGATCAAGCTTCACACCGGCGAGCCGCACGGCCCCAATATCATTCCTCCTTCTTGGGTACAAAAGCTCCAGGAACAAATTCCCAATAGCACAATTGTGGAATGCAATGTCCTTTACGGAGGTTCTCGACAAACTACGAAAGGCCATCGTGAAACTCTTAAAACTAACGGCTGGAACTTTAGCCGGGTAGATATCATGGACGAAGACGGCTACGCCGAATTGCCGTCAAATGGTGCAAAGTATGTCAAGAGCTTCAGAGTTGGCAAAAACCTCCTTAATTACGATTCTATGTTAGTCCTCACTCACTTCAAAGGTCATACCTTGGGCGGTTTCGGCGGTTCAATGAAGAACATCGCTATTGGATGTGGTTCTAGCGGTCCGGAAGGCGGAAAGGCGCAGCTGCATGGTCTTCTCGATCACAATGGACAATGGATCCGGGGAGAGGAGCTGATGGAGCGTATGGCTGACGGAGCAAAGGCAATTACGGATCACTTTGGAAAGAGGATTGTATACATCAATGTCTTAAGAAAAATGTCGGTTGATTGTGACTGCTCAGGAACTTCAGCGGCAGAACCGACTACACCTGATATTGGTATTCTTGCTTCAACTGATTTGCTGGCTATTGATCAAGCTAGCGTTGATCTGATTAAGGCTCTTCCGGAGGAGCAAAAAAGAGATTTGATGGAAAGAATCACATCACGAAAAGGACTTTGCCAGTTGTCAGCAATGAAGGAAAGAAAAATTGGCCATGATCAGTACAAATTAATCGATATAGACAAGTCTTAATTTGAGAGCATGGAAAAGATAGCCTTCCGATGTATAGGAAGGCTTTTTGGATCTTTCGCCTCGAAAAGTCTTTCGGCAGAAAAATTAAACAGGCTCCTCTTGAAACATTTACAGATTACGTCCTTAGTAGCCTAAAAAAGGTGAGTTTTTTCTCAAACTTCACTAAAATTCAAGATTACGTTTTAATTGCCTAGGGGCGCAGTATTGCTTCTGCAATCGGCCTCTTTGAAAATAATGATGAAGGCAATAAGGAAGGTCGCTTAGCGGTTATTTCTTATTGGAATTAATTAGGTCTGAATATGGAATTTGAACTCTGGTACTTATTGTTGGTACCTGTACTTTTTGGGGCAGGCTGGTTCTCCCGCTCATTCGATATTAAAGAAAAAAAATCAGTAGCAGATGAAACCCAAACTTTATATAAAGGTCTGGATTTGCTGCTGGATAATAAAAAAGATCAGGCTTTGAATTCTTTAGTTAACCTGGCGAAAATTGACCCCGATACGGTCGAACTGCATTTTGCTTTGGGAACTCTTTACAGAAAAAGAGGAGATTACGATCGCGCGGTTAAAATCCATAATCATCTTTACAACCGAGCCGATTTACCTAAAAAAGAAAGAGCTCGTGCACTCTTTGCCTTAGGTCAGGATTATTTAAAGGCGGGCCTTTGGGATAGAGCTGAGGATTCCTTTAGAAAAACCGCTGACTTGGAAAGCGATTACAAAGTTCGAGCCATTAAAGAGTTAGTGAATATTTACGAATCTGAAAAAGAGTGGCTCAAAGCAATCGATGAAGCTCATATTCTCGAAAAGGTTACTGGGGAGACCTATCCGTCAAGAATTTCTCACCTTTACTGTGAGTTGACTCTTCAATGCCTGTTCTTCAAGAAGTTTGATGAGGCTGCTCATTATTTGCAGCAAGCGATTCACGCCGATCCGAACAATAAGCGGGCTCTAATCATGCAGGGAACTATGCTCCAGAAACAAGGCAAGCTTGAAGAAGCCGTTGAAGTATGGAAACAGGTTGGCAAAATTTCTCCGGAATATGAAACTTTGGTTGTGGCTTCCGTCGCAGATACTTTGCTAAAGGCAGGCAAAGAAGCAGATGCCGTACGTTATCTGGAATCCGTAGCAGAAAAAGGAATCAATTCTGATTCAGTTGACGCCGCCGTCGACTGGATCTGCAAAATCGAAGGTCCCGAAAAAGCTCTGGAAATTCTTCGACGTTACTTATCTCAGAAGAAGTCTTTAATTGGATTTAAGAGATTAACTGACTTGCGTTTGGCCCAAGATCCTGACAATAAGGAGCTAAAAGAGCTGGCGGACTTCTTAAAGAATCAAATCGATAAAACCGTTCGCTATAAATGTAATAAATGTGGTTTCGTAACTAAGAGTTTTCAGTGGCAGTGCCCTGGATGTCGAAATTGGGACAGCTTTGCGCCCGTGCGCTCTGAAGACCCGTCAAGAATTTAAAGGATGGGATCGAAACTTTTGATACAAATTAACCATAGGCGCGCTCCACGGCGTGCCCGCTTTCTTAGATAATTAGCTGTACCTTTCTCATAACCTACGAGTCACAAATATAAATATGTTAAAAAGAATTGGCTTTTTTCTGCTGACCAACTTGGCAATCTTGATTGTGCTCAGCATCGTATTGAACATCGTGTCCGCAGTTTTTGGTATTAACTTCGGCAATATTGCCGGCGCTAACCAAAACATGGGTTCTTTACTCGTATTCGCAGCTGTTGTTGGCTTTACCGGTTCGCTCATCTCTCTTTTCATGAGTAAAACTATTGCGAAGCACACAATGGGCGTTCAGATGATCACTCAGCCGACAAACAAGCTTCAGGCTTGGTTGTTGGAAACAGTTCACTCTCATGCGCAGAAGGCCGGAATTGGTATGCCGGAAGTCGGTATCTATGAAGGCGAAGCTAACGCTTTTGCGACAGGTGCGTCCCGCAACAACGCCATGGTTGCTGTTTCTACCGGTCTTCTTTCCAGCATGAATAAAGAAGAAGTAGAAGCAGTGCTCGCTCATGAAATTGCTCACGTTGCCAACGGTGATATGGTTACTTTGACTCTTATTCAAGGCGTCACAAATACATTCGTGGTATTTCTCTCCAGAATTATCGGCAACTTCGTCGATAGAGCAGTCCTCCGTAATGAAAGCGATGCACCCGGAATCGGTTATTACGTTACATCCGTCGTGCTGGATATTGTTCTGGGGATTTTGGCTGCTATTGTTGTTGCTTACTTCTCTCGTCATAGAGAGTTCAGAGCAGACGCAGGCGCTGCAAAGATCATGGGAAGTACAACACCAATGATCAACGCATTGGCCAGACTTGGTTCCGTTCCTACTGAAGAACTTCCTCCTGCCGTTAAAGGATTCGGAATTGCCGGCAGCATCGGTGAGTTGTTGGCAAGCCATCCTTCTATCCAAGATAGAATTAAGGCTCTAAGAGACATGGACGTTCGTCGTTAACATTCTCAAATTTCAGCAAAAAGGCAGCTTCGGCTGCCTTTTTGCATATGACGTGTGCGCCCAGCAGGGCGTCTCTCTATAGGGTGCAAATCCCGAACCTGCCCGATGAGGGGAAAGGTTAGCGACTCGGCAAGGGTTCAACGGCGACGTTGAATCTGAAGGAAGCTGATAGCAAAA